>QBLP01000043.1 GCA_003070825.1 Halanaerobium sp.
TAATGTATTTAGAATTATTATGTTTATTCATCTTGATATTTTTATCTGCCTTTTTTTCTGGTTCTGAGACAGCTTTTATGTCTGTTAACAGAATTAAGATTAAAGAAAAAGTTCAAAGAGGAGATGAGCATGCTGTAAAAGTAGATAAATTACTGCAGAATCAGACTAAACTATTAACAACTATTTTGATTGGTAATAATCTTGTTAATATTGCAGCTTCCTCCATAGCAACAGCGCTTTCGATAGAATTATTTGGAAGTAAGGGAGTTGGGATTGCGACCGGTGTAGTGACTTTATTAATTCTTATTTTTGGAGAAATAACCCCTAAGTCACTGGGTAATAATAAAGCAATTGATTATGCTAAAGCTGCAGCAGTTCCCCTCTATTATCTTGAGATAATTTTATCCCCTTTTATTTATCTCTTCACAAAAATAGTGAATCTTTTTGTGAAGGATAAAAGCCTGATTTCTTCTGCTTTTTTAAGTGAAGAAGAGATTAGACGTTTTGTTGATGTCAGTCAGCGAGAGGGTGTCATTAAAGAAACAGAGCAGGAAATGATTCAGAGTGTATTTGATTTTGATGATACTCTGGTAAAGGAAATTATGATCCCCAGAATTGATATGGTTTGTGTTGAAAAAAATGCCAGTTTAAAAGAATTAATAAAAATGGGGGTTGAAAAAGGACATTCCAGAATTCCAGTTTTTGAGGAATCCATTGACAATATAATTGGTTTGATTTATATTAAGGACCTCCTGGAATTGCTGCTGGAGCAGAAAGATGATGTTGATATTGAAGAATTTGTTAAACCTATTTACTTTATTCCAGAAGGAAAACCAATTAATCAATTATTATCAGAAATGAAAGATAGAAAAGAACATATGGCAATTGTAGTAGATGAATATGGTGGTACTTCTGGTTTAATTACTATTGAAGATTTACTGGAAGAAATTGTTGGTGATATTCAGGATGAGTTTGACTTAGAAAAAAGTTATATTGAAATTATTGATGACAACAAACTTCTGCTTGACGGTAGAGTTGATATCGAAGAGTTAAATAGATATTTAAAAGAGCCGCTGGCTGAAAGTGATGATTACGAAACGGTAAGTGGCCTGGTGTTATATTATTTAAACCGCCTGCCGGTTCAGGGAGAAAAGCTTGAACTGGAAGATGTAACATTTGTTGTTGAAAGTATAATTGACAATAGAATCAGAAAAATCAAGCTGATAAGTGAAAAAGAATTAAGAATTGAAGATGATGAATAATTTTTGGGGTGAGAAGATGAAGTCAAAGTTATATTTTTTGCTGATTTTACTGCTCTCAGCACTGCTCATATTTACAGCCTGCAGTAGTGAAGAAGGAGAGCAGCCACAGCAGAGTGAGGAAGAAGTCAGTCAGCAGGAAGATTTAAATCAGGAAGAGCTGGAAGAGGAAATTAAAAAGATTGAAGAAGAATATGAAGCCGAAACACCGGAGGAAGATGAGATAATAGAGAGCAGTTATAATGCGGTCTCTCCATTTACCGGACTGCCAATTAAGGAAAACTTTTATAAAAGAGCAGTGGCTGTTTCAATTGAAAATTCACCTGCTGCCAGACCTCAAAGTGGTTTAAAAGAAGCTGAAATAGTCTATGAATTTATGCTGGAAGGTGGGATCACCAGATTCCTGGCAATTTTCTGGCCGGAGGTACCAGAAAAAATTGGACCAATCAGAAGTGCCAGACCTGCTCTGGTTAAAACTGCCCAGTCATATGATGCAGTTTTTTTACATGCTGGGGCCAGTCCTGATGGTTTTGCAATTTTAGCAGTAAATGATATTCTGCATCTGGATCAGCTTTATAAGAGCCAGTACTTCTGGCGCAGCAGCAAGAGAAGAGCACCACATAATCTATATTCAGGTGAAGAACTTTTAAAAAACTATTTAGACAATCTGGCAGAAAAGGAATATCCGGAGCAGTTTAATTTTTTAACCGCTTCTGTAGTCAGCAACTTTGAAAAAGCTGAAAATATTAGTGTTGACTACTGGGGTTCTTATGAAGTTATTTATGAATATAATAGCCTGGAAAATAACTATTTAAGATATTTAAATAGCAGAGATAACCCGCATCTTGTAGAAAGTGGAGAACAACTTAAGGCTAAAAATATCATAGTCCAGTATGTCAAAACTTCTACTAAAGATAATCAAGGACGACAGGATATTGATATTAAATCAGGTGGAGAAATGAAATTGTTTAGAGATGGAATGGTTATTGAAGGCAGCTGGGAGAATAATGACAATCAAATAACATATTTAAATGCTGCTGGTGAAGAAATTGAGATTAATCGGGGACAAACCTGGATTCAGGTGGTTCCAAATGGTACAGAAGTTACTTATTAATATAGAAAAGTTTTAAAAGCAATTTTGTGAGGTGTTAGTAATGAAAAAAGAAATTAAAGATAAAATGTTTAAAAAAGCTTTAGAAGTTCAAAAAAATGCCTATGTTCCTTATTCAGAATTCCCTCTGGGAGCAGCTATTTTGACTGAAGATGGTTCGATTTATACAGGGGTAAATATTGAAAATGCTGCCTATGGTTTAACTAACTGTGCAGAAAGATCTGCAATTTTTTCAGCTGTATCTGAGGGACACAGAAAAATTGAAGCAGTACTAATAGTTAGTTCTACCGAAGAACCTGTCCCTCCCTGTGGTTCCTGCCGTCAGGTAATTAATGAGTTTGCTGACGGAGAAATTGAGATTATTATGATGACAGAAAAAGGGAAAGAAATAACTATGACCAGTACAGAACTGCTTCCAGGAGCTTTTTCGGACAGTTCAATGGAGAAAAATAATGAGCTATAAATCAGGATTTGTAACGGTAATTGGCAGACCGAATGTTGGTAAATCGACCCTGATTAATAATTTAATAGGAGAAAAAATAAATATTATTTCTCCCAGACCCCAGACGACCCGTAATAGTATTAAAGCTATCTATTCAGAAGATGATGGGCAGATTATTTTTATTGATACACCGGGTATTCATGAACCTAGAAATGAACTGGATAAATACATGCAGGATGAAGCTTACAGCAGTCTTGACGGGATAGATGTGATAATTTTTATTCTTGACGGCAGTACTTACTGGGGTAAAAATGATCAACTAATTTATAATCAAATTAAAAATAGTGATCAGGAAATAATCTATGTAATGAATAAAATTGATAAAATATCAAATAAAGAATTGGTAAAAAGACAGCAGAAGTACAGTCAAAAAGTTGGTAAAGAAGTTATTCCAATTTCTGCTTTAAATAACAAAAATACAGATAATCTATTGAAGGAAATATTTTCAAAATTACCGGAAGGACCTCAGTATTACCCGGAAGATATGATAACTGATCAGATAGAAAGATTTGTTTTTGCAGAAATGATCAGGGAGAAGATTTTCTACCTAACCCGGGAAGAGGTGCCTTATGGGGTGGCTGTTTTAGTTGAAGAAGTTAAGGAAAGAAAAAATGATGATTATTATATTAGAGCCAATATTTATGTAGAAAAGAAATCACATAAGGGAATTATCATTGGCAAAAACGGTAAAATGTTAAAGAAAATTGGTCGGGCGGCCAGAAAAGAAATAGAAGATTTAATGCAGACCAAAGTTTATTTGGACCTCTGGGTTAAAGTCTTAAAGGACTGGCGCGAAAAAGATAATCTGCTCAAAAGAATGGGTTATAAATAAATTTATTGCAGGACAATGACAAAGTTTGTAGAATATAAATATTGATAAAGCAAAAATATAAGAATTTAAGGAGTGGTTTTAAAAATGGCGATCAAACCTCGTGATATGGCTAAAATGATTGACCATACAAATTTGAATCCAACAGCAACTGTGGATGATATCAAAAAATTATGTGAGGAAGCAAAAGAGCACGAATTTGCATCAGTGTGTGTAAATCCTATATATGTTCCTTTGGCTGCAAAGTTACTTGAAGAAAGCTCAGTCAAAGTCTGTACAGTAGTCGGCTTTCCTTTGGGTGCAAACACTACAGAAGTTAAATCATATGAAACCAGAAATGCAATCAAAAACGGAGCCCAGGAAATCGATATGGTAATGAATATTGGAGCTTTTAAATCTGGTGCCTATGAGATATTTAAGGCTGATATTAAGTCGGTTGTAGATGCTACTAAAAAAGCAGGTGTTAGTTCTGATATCATTGTAAAAGTTATTCTGGAGACATGTTTTCTGGATGAAGAAGAAATTGTTAAGGCCTGTGAAATTGCAAAAGAAGCAGGGGCTGACTTTGTCAAAACTTCAACCGGCTTTGGCGATTATGGAGCCCGAGTTGAAGATGTTAGTATTATGCGGAAAACAGTTGGTAGAGATGTTGGAGTTAAAGCCTCTGGTGGTATCAAAAACTTTGAGCAGGCTTTAGAAATGCTTGATGCAGGGGCCAATAGAATTGGTGCAAGCTCTGGGGTAACAATTGTAACAGATGATGAAGAATAAGCGGGAGTTGAATTAATTGGCAACTTTTGAGACAGAAGCAGTAGTCTTAAAACAATTTGATTTAGGTGAGTCAGATCGTCTGATTACCTTATACACTAGAGAAAGAGGTAAATTAAAGGCAGTTGCTAGAGGAGCCCGGAAGGGGAAAAAATCTCGTTCCGGACTTGTTTTACCCTTTAGCTATCATAATTTTACTTTATATCAGGGAAAATCACTGGCTAAAATAAATCATATTGAGTCGATAGCAATGAACTCTAAATTGCGCGAAGACTTGGATTATATGGCTTATGCCAGTGTTGTTTCTGAATATGTAGAGCGGGCCGGCCTTGAAGATGAAGCTGATCAGGCTCTTTTTTCTCTTTTAGCCCTTATTTTAGAAAAGATGGCTCAGGCTCAAAAGTCAGAGCTTTTATTTTATCTGACTGTTTTTAAGGCTAAATTACTGCTTTTGCTGGGGGTTAAACCTGAAATTGAAAATTGTACTATCTGTGGAGAAAAAGTTGATCTTAAGCGTTCAACGCCACTCAGTGTTGAAGAGGGAGGCTCGATCTGTAAAAATTGTTTTAATAAAAATGATTTTAAGTATATTCTTTTTAGCTTAAATGAAATGAGAGCTCTCTATAAAATAACTTTTGCTGAATTTTCTCAGCTTAAGTCTGCCCAATTTTCTGAAGAAATTATAGAAAAACTCAATCAGCTGACAGAAAAATTTTTAGTCTATCATCTGGACTTAAGTCCTAAATCATTATCATTTCTTTATACAATCAGGAAAATGAATAGTTAATTTAATTTGAGCCTTGTCCTAAAGGATAAGGTTTTATTTTAGTGAAAATTATTAAAATGAGTACGAGAGGAAGTGTATTTATGAATTTCCAGGAAATTATTTTTTCGTTGGATAGATTTTGGAGTGACCAGGGATGTGTAATTGAACAACCATATGATATCGAGGTGGGTGCGGGAACAATGAGTCCTTCTACTTTTTTGCGCTCACTGGGAGGAGAAGCCTGGGATACTGCTTATGTTCAGCCCTGTCGTCGTCCTACAGATGGCCGTTATGGTGATAATCCATACCGTCTGCAGAGGTATTTTCAGTATCAGGTGATAATGAAACCTTCACCTGATGATATTCAGGAAATCTATTTAGATAGTCTGCGGGCACTGGGGATTGAACCTGAAAAACATGATATCCGTTTTGTAGAAGATAACTGGGAATCTCCAACCCTGGGAGCCTGGGGTTTGGGCTGGGAAGTCTGGCTTGATGGTATGGAAATAACTCAGTTCACTTATTTTCAGCAGGTAGGGGGATTTAAAGCTGACCCGGTGACTGTGGAAATTACTTATGGTTTAGAAAGAATAGCTATGTACTTACAGGAAGTTGAAAGTGTGTATGATTTGACCTGGGTTGAAGGAGTAAAATATCATGATATCTATCATCAAAATGAGGTAGAACAGTCTAAATATAATTTTGAGGTTGCAGATATTGATAATTTATTTGAACTTTTTGATATTTATGAAGCAGAAGCTGAGAATTCACTGGCAGCAGAGCTACCTTTAGCTGCTTATGATTATACTTTGAAATGTTCACATGCTTTTAATCTTTTAGATGCCAGAGGAGCAATCAGTGTAACTGAGAGAACTAGATTTATCAAGCGAGTTAGAAAACTGGCTCATGACTGTGCAGCCGGCTATTTAAACTCAGGAGAGCAGGAGTGATAATGATGGCAAAAAATTTAATTTTTGAAATAGGAACTGAAGAAATGCCGGCTGCTTCTATGCAGAGATTTAGAGAGGATTATTTAAAAACAGCAGCCGAAATTTTTGATAATAATAATCTTGAATATAATAAAATGGAAGTTTATTCTACTCCCAGAAGACTTGTGCTTGCAGTTGAGCAGCTGGCTGAAAAACAGAAAGATCAGCGGGAGATAGTTCGCGGTCCTGCAGTAAATATTGCCTTTGATGATAATGGTGAGCCTACTAAAGCTGGAGAAGGATTTGCTCGCGGACAGGGAGTTGCTGTAGATCAATTGGTCAAAAAAGATGGCTATCTCTATGCCGAGAAAGTAGAAAAAGGAGAAGAAACAGCAGAAATACTAACTGCTATCTTAAAGAAGATTGTTGATCAGGTTCCTCTGCCTAAAGCAATGCGCTGGGGCAGTGTTCAGATGGAATTTATCCGTCCTATCAAATGGCTTTTAGTCTTATTTGGTGAACAAAAACTTGATCTGGAAATTGCAGGTGTTAAAAGCTCTAATTACAGTATTGGTCACCGCTTTTTAAGTGAAGGTAAGATAGAAATTAATTCTGCTGAGGATTATTTTTCTGCCCTAAAATCTGCAGCTATTATAGTAAAGCAGGATAAAAGGGAAGAAATAATCAGAGAACAGATTTCAGATCTTAATTTATCTGCTCAGGCAGTGATTAAAGATTCTCTACTGGCTGAAGTAATTGATCTAATTGAATTCCCAACCGCTTTTAAAGGGACTTTTGCTGAAGAATATTTAGAACTGCCGGCTGAGGTTTTAATTACTGCTATGGAAAAACATCAGCGTTATTTTCCAGTAATGACAGAGGATAATAAACTGCAGGCAGAATTTATCGGAGTTCGAGATGGAGGTAATGAATATCTCGAAGAAGTAATTTCCGGAAATGAAATGGTCTTAAAAGGAAGACTCGATGATGCTCAATTTTTCTTTGCTGAAGACCAGAAATATGGATTTTTAAATAGAAGTGAAGATATTAAAAATATAGTTTTTCAAAAGGATATAGGCAGTGTTTATCAAAAAGTTGAAAAACTGCAGCAGATTACATCAAGACTGGCGGAACTATTAGATTACGATCAGGCCCAGCAAGAAATGGCGGTCAGAGCAGCAGAACTCTGCAAAAACGATCTGGCAACAGAGATGGTAAATGAATTTGCCAATCTTCAGGGATTAATGGGTAAAGAATATGCCCTTTTAGAAGGGGAAGAAAAAGAAACAGCAGAGGCTATTTTTGAACACTATTTACCCCGTTTTGCTGGTGATAAACTGCCAGAGACTAAGAGTGGTACTGTGCTTGCCATGGCTGAAAAGTTGTTTAATTTAAGCAGTCATTTTCTTCTGGGTAATATTCCCAGTGGCTCTCAGGATCCATTTGCTTTAAGAAGACAGGCTACAGGACTTTTACGAATTGTTTTAGCAAACAAGCTGGCAGTTGACATTGAAGAAATTATTGAACTTTCAATGAAAATTGTTGCTATAAAGCCTGAGAATATTGAGTCTGCAGCTGCTGAGTTAAAAGAATTTATTAAACAGAGACTGGAAAATCTGCTGGCAGAAGAAGAGGTCAGATATGATATTATTAATGCTGTAATTAAGATTAATGATCAAAATCTGCTTGACCTTTATCAGCGGGCACATAAACTAATGGAATTTAGATCAGAGAATCCGGAATTATTTGTTGATTTAATTCGTGGTCTGGTTAGAGCTAAAAATATCAGTGAAAAATCTGAAAATAAATTGGCGATAGATGCAGGATTATTAGTTGAAGATGAAGAAAAGGAACTATATAAAGCATTTAATCAGCGGGAAGCAGAAATCAATAAGTTTTTTGCTTCTGGTGACTATCAAAAAGGTTTTTATCTGCTGGTTGAATTAAAAGAATATATTGATGCTTTCCTGGATAATGTAATGGTTATGGTTGATGACAGTGAACTTAAAAATAATCGGCTGGCTTTATTAGCTCAAATTGCAGTCTTAATGTCAGAGGTAATGGATATTGAAGAAATAGCTCTAGACTAATAAATAAACCGGGGTGAAAATTATGAGTGAAACTAAGTTAATTGCATATGCAGTGTCAGATTCAACCGGTAAAACAGCTAAACACCTGATGGAATCAGCCATCGGACAATTTCCGGACTCTGAGGTAAAAATACAATCTTTTTCTTTTGTCCGTTCACTGGAGCGAATTGATGAGATTATTGAAAAGGCAAAAGCTGATAACGCAATAATTGCCTACACTTTTGTCAAAACTGAGATGAGAGAACATTTAAATGAACTTGCTGAACAGAATAATTTAGATTATATTGATATGATGGACCAGCCTTTAAATATGGTTGAAAAGAGATTGGGAGAAGACGCCAGAGAGGAATTTGCTCTTAAATATAAGTTGGATGAAGAATACTTTAAAAGAATTGAAGCAATGGAGTTTACCCTTAGATTTGATGATTTAAATGAGTCAAAGGGGATTGCAGAAGCTGATATTGTTCTGGTTGGAGTATCCAGAACTTCAAAAACTCCTCTTTCTGTTCATCTTTCGTATCTGGGCTATAAAACGGCCAATGTACCGCTGGTTCCGGAAGTAGATGTTCATCCTTCAGTTCTGGAAAATAAAGATAACAAGGTTATTGGGCTGACCATCGATCCTGAATTATTAAATGATATTCGGATTGAAAGGTTAAAGAAAATGGGACTGGGTGATGATGCAACCTATGCAGCCAAAGAAAGAATTAATCAGGAATTTGAATATGCTGATTCTATAATGGAAGAAATAGGCTGTCCGATAATTGATGTTACAGATAAAACTATCGAAGAAACTGCTGTAGAGGTGCTTTCTTATTTTAATGAATAGGAGCTGATATTATGTTTTCCAGAGTTGAACAGCTGGCATGGGAAAAAGAGAAACTTTCTAATTTTGCCTGTTTGAGTGCAGAAAGCAGGGGACGGAAAAAAGCGGAAGCTGACTGTGATATTCGCACAATTTTTCAGCATGATAGAGACAGAATTATTCACTCGAAGGCTTTTAGACGGCTCAAACATAAAACTCAGGTTTTTATTGCCCCTGAGGGTGATCATTACCGCACTCGCCTGACTCACACTCTGGAAGTTTCACAGATTGCTCGGACAATAGCCAGAGCTCTTAAATTAAATGAAGATTTAGTAGAAGCTATTGCCCTGGGACATGACCTGGGGCATACTCCTTTTGGGCATGCTGGTGAGGCTGCTCTAACTGAGATTACTGGAGAGGAATTTAAACATAATCTGCAGAGTCTAAGGGTTGTTGATCTGATAGAAAAACGGAGCAGTGGCAGCAGAGGACTAAACTTAAGCATTGAGGTCAGGGATGGAATTGTAAATCACACAGGTGATACTAAACCTCTAACTTTAGAAGGACAGATTGTGAGAATTGCTGACCGGGTAGCATATATTAATCATGATATTGATGATGCTTTAAGAGCAGGGATTATAGACGCTTCAGACCTGCCTCAGGACGCAATTTCTATTCTGGGAAGCACACATTCTGAAAGAATAGATGTGATGGTCAGAGATTTAATTAATTCCAGCTGGCAGCAGGAAGAAATAAAACGATCGGCTGAAATTAAAACAGCAACTGAAAAATTGAGAAGCTTTCTTTTTCAGAATGTTTATATTGGCTCTGAGGGTAAAAGTGAGGAAGGCAAGGCAAAAAGACTTTTAAAATTACTTTATGATTTTTTTATTGAGCATCTTGATTATATTCCTGATGAATATTTAGAGTTTGAAAAAAATCATAAACAGGCTGTAATTGATTATATTGCCGGGATGACGGATCGATATGCAATTAATCTTGGACAAAAATATTTTATTCCAACACCATGGTTCGACAAAAATCGCTAATATTTGAGCTGATAATTTAAATAAATGCAGGATTAATAATCTTTTTGGAGAAATATAATTACAACGGTAAAATACTTTTCTAATTTCAAATAAAAATTAAGGTCAGGGTGGATAAATTGGCCAGATATTCTGATGAATTTATTAATGAATTAAAAGAAAATGTTGACTTAGTGGATTTAGTTTCTGATTATCTTGAATTAAAAAAATCAGGCAATAGATATAAGGGCTTATGTCCCTTTCACAGTGAAAAAACTCCGTCATTTTTTGTTAATCCTGATAATAATTTTTATCACTGCTTTGGCTGTGGAGCCGGTGGAGATGCAATAAATTTTGTGATGGAAATTGAAAATCTAACATTTGTTGAATCGGTTAAGATGCTGGCTGAAAGAAGTGGTATGGAACTACCAGATCTTAGTAATGAGCAGAGACAGCTCTATCAGGAACGAGAACAGCTATTTTCTTTAAATAAGTTAGCGGCGCGCTTTTATAACTATCTTTTAACTGAAACTGAGATTGGAAAAGATGCCCTTAATTATTTAACAGATCGGGGTTTTAAAGAGCCAGAAATTGAAGAATTTAAGCTCGGATATGCCGCAGATGAATGGCAGCTTTTATTAAATTTTTTACAGAAAAAAGGATTCAGTATTGATCTGATAAAAAAAGCCGGTTTAATTAGTGAAGGGAAAAAAAATTCTCACTATGATAAATTCAGAAATAGAGTTATCTTTCCAATCTTTAATAATCGCGGTGAAGTAATAGCTTTTGGGGGCAGAATTTTAGAAACTGAAGCTAATTATGGCCCTAAATATCTAAATTCACCTGAAACGCCTATTTTTAGTAAGAAGAAAAATTTGTACGGACTGCATCTTGCTAAAGATTCGATTCGCGAGAAAAATAGCTGTATTATAATGGAAGGTTATACAGATGTAATTCAGGCCCACAAAAAAGGATTTAAAAACTCGATTGCTTCTTTAGGTACTGCTTTTACTGAAGAACAGGCAAAATTGATCCACAGATATGCTGAAAATGCTTATATTGCTTATGATGCAGATACAGCTGGCAATAAAGCGACCCTGAGAGGTCTTGATATAC
>QBLP01000312.1 GCA_003070825.1 Halanaerobium sp.
ATTAATATCGTTTGCCCCAATTAAAGTATCTAAATCCACATTGTGCTTTTGAGCAATATCCCAAAGAGTTTCACCGTTTTCTACTCTGTGCTTTTTTATTTGATTAATTAAACCAATTCTACTGCCCGGCTTTCGACTATTTTCTTTAACTAATTCTTCAGTAAAACCCTGACTGGAGCTTTCAATATTATACTTTGTGTCTTTATCTTTATATAATTTTTCTATGTATTCTAACTTATTATTAAATTCTAACTGATTTTCTGCAAAATTAAGTTCTGAATTCTCTGAGAGGTTAAATTCTTCTTTGATTTTAACAAAATCGGTCTTTCTCTCCAGTACATTTTTTCGCTTTTCCGTTATAATCAAACTAAAATCTGAATTTTCTTTTGAGTTTCGCTTAAGATCAAGTTCTTTTTTTACAGAAATAGATCCTCTGGGAACTCTTGTGCTTTCCAAATGCCGCTCTCCCAGAACAAAGTTTTTGTAAATTATTGTAAATGCAATTAATAAAAGAATAGCTATAAATCTTTTTTTCATATTTCAGATTGCTCCCTGTTTTCATTAGTATTGTATAAAAATAGTAAAGAATAGAATAAACTTTTAATGTATGAGTAGATGTTCAAATATATTATACTATATTTCTTCCCTAGCGTCAAAAAAATCTTTCACCCTACTATTCACCGGACTTAATTAAATTATTGAAACAGGAGTAAAAACTCAATTTGTTAAAATGAAAACTATATGCTATAATAATTTAATAAAAATATATTGGAGGTTATTTATGGAAATTATCAAGTACTTAGTTTGTGTATTACCAGGATATACTAAATATGATTTATTTTAAGGATGACTATAAGACTTTTAATCTATATATCATAATCGGCTCAATCCCTGCTGCAGTTGTAGGGATATTTTTTGAAGATTTTTTTGAAAAAATGAATTCTTCTTTAACTGTTGTCGGGTTTTTTTTAATAATTACCGGTATAATACTCTGGCTAACTAATAAAATAACAATCAATAAACGGAAGATAAAAGATATGTCGGTTTTAGATTCAATTTTTATAGGACTAGCTCAGGCACTCGCAATTTTCCCCGGTTTATCTCGCTCTGGATCTACTATAGCTGCCGGCTTATATAAAAATTTAAACAGAGAACTTGCTACCAAATTTTCGTTTATTCTTTCTATACCTGTCATAGGAGGAGCAACTCTTCTCAAACTAAAAGAATTAACTTTAAATGGTACAACTGACCTAAATTATTTCTATCTATTTTTAGCTACTATATCATCAATGATCACAGGTTATCTTGCTATTAACTTTTTCTTAAAAATGATAAAAGAACAAAAACTTCATTATTTTGCCTATTATTGTATTCCACTTGGATTAATATTAATATTTTCTTTATAATATCAGATTTGACAAGAGTTATTCCTTTCAACTTCTTTTTCAATCAGTTTTTATTGTTACTACACTAACTTTTTCCCCTTTGTTCTGCATTGTGGACTTAATATTTCTTCCATTTGTCTTTGATTGTATTAAAGCAAAAGACAGTGATAATTGTCCAATAATAGATATTATTAACAAATAAAGCCCCCAGAAAAGCTCCATCATTAATCGAAAAAATGAAGCTTCTCTGAGGGGATATCATCTCTAAGTTCAGTTTACAATTATAAATTCACTAAAAATTAATTACCTTATCAGCCTCAATAATCCACTGAGTAAATTCTGTCATATTACTTAACTCTACCCCATCAATTATCTCCTCCTCTAAATATTATAATTCACGTAAAGATTCTAACTTATCTAAAACATGTTCAATTTCATCCCTGGTTGTATATTTACCAAGACTAAATCTCACAGCACCTCTTCCAGTTTCCATAGTTACAGACATAGCTTTTAAGACCGAAGAAATTTCTACTAAATCAGAATGACAGGCTGAGCCTGTAGATAAAGCTACATTATCTAAATGATCCAGAATTTCCTGACCACTGTAATCTAAAAAACTAATATTTAAAGTGTTTGGTAAGCGTTTCGTCGGATGGCCATTCAGAATAACTCGATCTTTAAAGTTTTTCTGCAGCTGCTTCTGAAAATAATCTCTCAATTCTTTAATTTCCCCGGGAGTATTATGCTCAAAGTCAGCTTTCTTTCCCTGAAACAGATCTTCCGCAAGTTCACAGGCTTTACCAAGAGCAACATCAAAAATTACATTTTCTGTCCCCGCTCTTTTTCCCATTTCGTGTCCTGCTCCATGAATTAAAGGTTCTATCTCAATTCCAGCTCTTATATAAAGTGCACCGATCCCTTTTGGGGCATAAACTTTATGGCCGGCTACTGATAGAAAATCTACTCCCAGCTTTTTAACGTCTGTTTCAATTTTACCCACAGACTGAGCAGCATCGGTATGCAATAAAATGTTGTTTTCTGAGACTATTTCAGCTATTTCCGCCAGTGGCTGAATTGTTCCTGTCTCATTATTTGCATGCATGATGCTAATTAAAATTGTTTCGTCAGTTAGAGCAGCTTTTAATTGCTCAATATCTACTACTCCATCCTGATCTACAGATAAATAAGTAACTTCATAACCGTTTCCCTCAAGAAACTTACGGGGAGAGATCACAGCAGGATGTTCTATTTCGGAAGTTATAATATGCTTACCCCGATTTTGATAAGTATAGGCAACACCCTTGA
>QBLP01000313.1 GCA_003070825.1 Halanaerobium sp.
TTATTACTCCTCTACTAATTTAAAATTTATGTCTGACTAATCATGGAAAGAAGGGAGAAATAAATACATTTCTCCCTCCAATTTTTTCTTATGGAGCCATTCTATCAAAAAAGTAAACGATAGCCCATACTATAACAACAATTCCTACGATTTCTGCCATAAGAAAAACCTCCTTTCACCTCAAAAATATAATCTTAAATGCAAGGCTATATATATTTATTCTCTAAAAAATTTTATTATCCTTTTTATTCCGCCTTTAAATAACATAATAAGAATATAATTTCGCCAATTTTTTCTTATTATGTTATAATATTAGCCGGAGGTTGAATAAATCGTGAAAAAATTACTCAAAATCTTTTTGATTTTTTTTAAAATTGGATCTTTCACCTTTGGTGGTGGTTATGCCATGCTGCCAATAATCAAACGGGAACTGGTTGATAATTTAAACTGGATTACCGAAAAAGATATCTATAATTATTATGCAATCGGCCAGAGCACTCCGGGTATTATAGCTGTTAATACGGCTACCATGACCGGTTACAGCCTTAAGGGTATTAAAGGAGCACTGGCAGCTACTACCGGTTTTATTATGCCCTCGCTTATTATTATAACGCTTATTGCTTCATTTTTTAAGCGTTTTCAGCAAATTGATCTTTTTCAGCATGCATTTGCTGCTATTCAAATTGCTGTAGTTGCTTTAATAATTGATATAGTAATCAAAATGTGGCAAAAATCTGATAAAACCAGAGCCAGTCTGCTTATATTTTTAATAGCTTTTTTATTGCTGGTAATTTTTAAGATATCCCCAGTTTTTGTTATTCTTGGCTCAGCAGCAGCCGGTATTATAATTCAATATCTCAGAGGTAATCTGGAGACTGCCTATTACGATTATCAAAATAAAGATCAGGGAAGTGATAAATAATGGTCTATCTAAGATTATTCCTGGAATTTTTTAAAGTTGGTCTTTTTGCCCTTGGAGGCGGACTGGCAGCTCTGCCCCTTCTGCAGGATTTAATTACAAAATACAGTTGGATGACTTCCAAAGAACTTTTAAATATGATTGCAATTTCCGAATCAACTCCCGGTGCCATTGGAATTAATACCGCAACTTTTATTGGTTTTAATACTGGAGGTATCCCGGGTGGAATTATTGCAACAGCAGGACTGGCAGCTCCTTCAATTATTATTATTACTATTATTGCTCATTATTTTAAGAAATTTAATCAGCATCCCCTTGTTGAATCAGCATTTAGTGGAATTAGACCTGCAGTCGCTGGTTTAATTGCTTCAGCAGCTTTTGAACTGGCTCAGGGTGGAATTTTAAACCTCCAATATCTGCAGTTAAATAAAAAGTTAATTAATTTTTTTGACTATAAATCTTTACTTTTACTGCTAATTGTCTTTACTGCAGTTCGAAAATTTAAAAAACATCCTATTATTTACATAACTGTTTCTGCACTGATCGGGATTATCTTTAAATTTTAAAATCAACTATTTAAAAATTATTATCTGTTTTTAACTTGCAGATAATAATTTTTTATCGTATAATTGGTATAGACCACATGTTGTATATTCCTTAAAAGGAGGCAGGTTTATGCAGGAAATTAATAAAAACAGTCCTCTTCCGCTTTATTACCAGCTTAAAGAAAGTATTTTAAATGCTGTTAAAAATAAAGAATTTGAAGTTGGAGAAAGACTGCCCTCAGAAAGAGAACTGGCTGAATATCACAATATTAGCCGCATGACTGTTAAAAAAGCAGTTGATATTCTGGTAGACAACGGCTATTTAATTAGAAAACAGGGAAGTGGTACCTTTGTCACAGACTATCAGCAGAGTTACAGCATCTCTCCACTTTTAAGCTTTACCAAAGAAATGGAAAAAAAGGGACTCAGTTACACCACTAAGATTCTTGCTTTTAATAAAATTAGAGATAAACAAGCTGCTAAAAAAATGAATTTAGACTCTAAAACAGAACTTTTCAAACTGGAAAGATTAAGATTAATTGAAAATAAGCCTTTTTTACTGGAAAACAC
>QBLP01000314.1 GCA_003070825.1 Halanaerobium sp.
GTTCTTGAATATAACTTTTCATCCAGAATTTTCTCTTTAACACCAATCTTTTTTCTTAAATAAGATTTGTTAACTTTTAATTTTCTCTGATGAGAACTTTTACCCCGCTGGACCTTATATCTTCTTCCCTCATGCTGAGATATTTTCAGATAAAGCATATAATAAATAAAACGAGGACAGTATAAATATTCCATAACTATACTTGAAGTCAGACTAATGTTTTCACTCATTTTTAAAACTCCTAACTAAATAAACTTTGCAGCTCATCATTAACTTTGGCTTTATTAAATGCCTGCCCCAGTAATTCAATTTTTTTAAAGTCTTCCTGACACATTGGAAAAATATAGACAGAATCATCATCCGGGTTTATTAAATCCTCTGAATAAACAATTAATTCATCCAGTAAGTTACTATCTATATTTCCAGCAAAAACTGATTTTTGAACTCTATATAACCCCTGTTCAATTGCTTTATCAGAAATTTTTTTGCGGACTTTATCTTCAACAATATCATAAATACACCAGACAAGCATTTAATCTCCCTCCTCAATAATTCTATTGGCAAGATTATGACAGTCAAATTGAATAATATTATTTACTTTAATCTGTCTCCCCTTATAATAAATACTCTGATCAAAATATTTATTTAAGGCTGTTAGAAAGACTTCTTTTCCCTCTTTATTTAAAGTGACACCACCTTTAATTTCATCAAAATGGGACTTCCTTACTTTTTTGCGACTGAATAACTTCATAACTATCCGATCAATATGATGTCTGTAAATTTCTATAAAATCAAAGACAAAAGACTTCTTATTATAGCCATCAGTATGTAAAATCCCAACATAAGGATCCAATCCAGCAATAATCAAGGCTTTTTCAACTTTTCCGTACAAAACTCCATAGCCATAATTTAATAAACAATTGAATTCATCTTCAGCCGGTCTAAAAGTCCTTTTGTCAAACTTATAATGATCTGGCAGGAGATAATTTAAAGCATCAAAATATTTTTTCGAAATATTACCTTCATATCCCATAATCGAATTCCGCATCATTTCTACTGGCCCAGTTAGTTTAGAAATTTTGGTTTTTATTTTTTCCATTTCTTCTATAGTTTCAAATAAATAATTTTGTTTATCTTCACTTCTTTTAATTCCCAGGTCATAAAGATGTTTTATCATATTTTCAGCCTTTTCCACCATTATTTCTTTAATCAGCTTACTACCTTCTTCATTGTCAGCAAGTTCAAGTTGACGGCGTCTAATATAAGTAGTACTGCCTAATTTAGAGTGCCAGATTTTACCCATTGATCTACCGAAATAATCAAGAAATTGCACCTCGATATTATTTTCGAGGGCCAATTTTACTGCATCACTGCTAACGGCAGCCCCAGTTGTAATTAATATTGAATCTACTTTTTTGGCAGAAACCCTTTTCTTTTTGCCATCTGCCTTTATTTCAAAAGAACTCTGCTTAACATGAAGATAGCTGCCGTAGGTATTTATGATTAGCTGCATGATTTTCACATCCTAATAATTAATTAGAAGAAAGTTTCTCTTTCAATTTCTCCTCTCTTAAATCCTGTACTTAAATTATATACATCTTCAACCTGAAAGGGACTTATATAATTAAAGTTATTTTTTAACTGTTCATCTTCAAGGTGTTTTTCAGCAGTAAATTTAGGAATAGTAATTACATAAGACAGAAATTCTTTTTTTATATTCTCAAATTTAGCTTTTTTATTCATAAATTCTTCAATATTATTACTTTCTAAAGCACTGATTTCTTTATAGTCTTCCCAGAGTTCTTGAGAATCTTCATCCACTGCCATAAATAAATTTACTGTGTTATAATCATCATCAATCAACCTAAATATTTCTTCATTTTCATCTTTAAAAAAAGATTTTTCATATTTCAAATTTTTAATTTTACGTATCAATGCTTCTGAATTATCATTACTTTTAAGTCTATCTATTTTGTTAAAGTATTTTTGATTCATCTCAAAGAAATACTTTTCACCAACTATCCTAGGT
>QBLP01000315.1 GCA_003070825.1 Halanaerobium sp.
TTAAATTCCTGCCCCAGATCAGACATTATTTCTTTAACCTCATTTTTGGTGCCCTCTGTAACATCAATCCAAATTTCACCTGGATTATCATGATCGACATTTACAATGCCAACTCCCTCGTAGGCTTTAATAATCATGTCAATATAATTAATTTCTGTAGGATCAACCTCATATCTCAGCTTTAAAGTATCCGTCATCTTAATTCTCCTTTTGCCGGCGCAGTAACGATCCAGCAGGAACTTCAATTTTAAGTGGGATTCTAATTAGCTGTTTTGGATGAGGAGCTGAATCGATTTCTGCCCCTTCTTCATCAAGTAAATAAGAGGCATTAACTGTAAAAGTTTTCTGCCCGGGTACTATAAATTCCAGCTCATCTCCCTTAAAAATCTTGTTCCTGACTTCTACAACAGCTTCCCTTTTAGAATTATCATATTCTCTAACAACTCCCATAAAATCGTAACTCCTCAAATAAGAAGAGCTTTCGTATCGCTGCCCCTCAGCTCCAGGTTTTCCATAATAAAAACCTTTTGTGTAATCTCGATGACTTATTTTTCTGAGTTCTGCCAGGAGTTCGGGATCAGCTTTAAAATTTTCAGGATCCCTGTAATACTGATCAATAAGCTGCCTGTAAGTATTAACTACTGTGGCAGCATAATGAATACTTTTCATTCTACCTTCAATTTTTAGACTGCTTAGTCCTATATCGATTAGTTCTGGTATCTCTTCTGCCAGATTTAAGTCGCGAGAATTCATAATAAAAGTTCCCTGATCATTTTCTTCAACTGGATAATATTCGCCAGGCCTCTTTTCCTCAACCAGATGATATTTCCAGCGGCAGGACTGAGCACAGTCTCCCTTATTTGCATCACGCCCGACAAAATAATTGCTCAATAGACAGCGGCCAGAATAAGAAATACACATTGCTCCATGAACAAAATACTCCAGTTCAACTCTGCCTTTTGTTTTTGCTATAATTTCTTTGATTTCCTCCCGACTGAGCTCCCGGGCCAGAATAATCCGTTCAGCACCCTGATCCGCCCAAAATAAAGCCGAAGCCCAGTTAACATTGTTGGCCTGGGTACTGATGTGAACTTCCATCTCCGGCATTTCTTTTTTAACTGCAGCAAAAACTCCTGGATCAGAAATAATTAATGCATCCAGATTGAGCTTTTTAATTTGATCTATATATTCTGGAAGTTGAGCCAACTCCTTATTGTGAGGAATCATATTCAGAGTCATATAAACCTTTTTATTACGCTGATGAGCAAATTCAATTCCTTCCTCCAGTTCTTCAACAGTAAAATTATCAGCTCCAGCTCTTAAGCCAAAGTTTAAACCTCCACAATATACAGCATCTGCACCAAATAAAATGGCAGTTTTTAATTTTTCTAAACTCCCTGCCGGTGCCAGTAATTCAACTTTATTCATTTATATCCTTCCTCCTGCTAATTGCCATCCCATCGCCTGCAGTCACTATAGTAGAATCAAGCTCTGGATGGTTCATTATTAATTTTAAATATTTTTTTAAATTATTGACTATTGTCCTGATTTTATGATGTGTTTCACCTGTTTCTAAAACCTTACCTTTATAGAGCACATTATCGGAAATTAAAAGTCCTTCTGGAGCCAGAAGCTCC
This sequence comes from Halanaerobium sp., assembly GCA_003070825.1. Taxonomy (GTDB): domain Bacteria; phylum Bacillota; class Halanaerobiia; order Halanaerobiales; family Halanaerobiaceae; genus Halanaerobium. The sequence continues at coordinate 1,638 of QBLP01000315.1, forward strand.
ATTAAATATTCAAAAAGATAAAAATACTGCCCCTTGGCAGCATCAAGAAAAATAAAATCATAATCTTTTTGTAGATACATTAGGATATCAAAAGCATCGCCAATCTTTAAATCGATTTTATCCTGAAAATTAAAACGAGCAAAATTTTCTTTTGCCTTTAAAGCTCTCTGAGAATCAATTTCGACAGCAGTTATCTCTGACCACTGAGAACTGTATTTAGCCAGTAATAATGTTGAAAAACCCTCGGCTGTTCCAATCTCAAGTATTTTATGGGGTTTTTTAATTTTTAACTGCATTTTAAGCAAATCTGCCGCATCGCGATCAATAATTGGAATATGCTTTGCTTTACATTCTTTTTCAATCTCAACAAATTCCGCTTCTATGTAT
>QBLP01000316.1 GCA_003070825.1 Halanaerobium sp.
ACAAATAATAACAATTAAATATTCTTTTATCATCTTGAAATCAATTTAATTAATCCGCCATAATCCTTTAGATGGCAGGCTTTCTTTGATATAATTAAGTTAAGAAATCAAAGAAAGGATGGTAAAATGTTTGTTCCCAACAGTCATCAGCAGTTAAGTCTTTACGATTCATTTAAAGATTTACCCAAATATCTGCAGGAATATCTTTTAAATTCCTGGGCTCATACTTTCCAGGAAGTTATCTTTCCTGCAATAAATGAAGAACGCTTTGCAGTACTCTACAGTGATAAAGGTTCTAGACCTAATACTCCTGTTAACATAATTATCAGCTCACTTGTAATTAAAGAACTCTTTGATCTCACTGATGAAAGATTAATTGCAAATGTTCATCTGAGCATGGAATATCAATATGCTTTAAGATTGACCAGCGAAAAAAGGCCTCCCATCTCTAAAAATACTTTCAGTAATTTTAGAGAGCGGGTAACAGACTATTACAAAGAAACAGGTATAGATCTAATCCAGCAGGAAGTAGAATCTCTGGCTGATTTAATTAGAGAGCATCTTGAAATCGAAGGTAACAGAGCAAGAATTGACTCTTTTATGGTTTCTTCCTCTGCCAGAGAATTATCAAGAATAGAACTGGTCTATGCTGTTAATGCTAAATTCATCAAAATGCTTTCTAAATCATCTAAAGACCTTATCCCTGAAGGACTGGAAGTCTATCTTGAAGAGTCCCACAGAAATGATGTCATCTACCGTACCAAAAATGACGAAACTAAATCTAAGCTCCAAAAGCTTTTAGAAGATGCTAAAACTCTTTATGATACAGCAGTTAATGCTGGTAAAGAAGTTACTAATACCGAAGAGTTTATGCTTCTAAAAAGAATGCTTGGAGAACAGACAGATCATGATGACGATGATTTTGATGACCTTGATCCTGATAATATTGAAGCTAAAGATGGTACAGAATTAGGATCTGATATTCTGCAAAATCCCAGTGATCCTGATGCGACCTTCAGACAGAAATATGAAGCTAATATTGGGTACACAGCTAATGTAGTTGAATTTTTTGATGGTGATAATTCTGTAATTAAAAGCTATGATTTTAAACCAAATATCTATGCTGACCAGAGTTTTAGTGCTGATACTTTAGATAAATTAATTAATGATCCTGCAGTTAAAGATAATCCAGAAAATCCATTTAAACTTTTTATGGATGGTGCTTACTACAGCTATGATCTGGCCAAAAAAGCTATTGAAGCTGGTATCAAATACATGCCTGGTGAATTAATGGGTAAAAAACCTGCTGCTAACAAAATGACTGTTTATGAAAACTTTGATCTTGATTCTGACTATGAAAATATTCTAAACTGTGCCAATGATATTAAACCTGACTATCAGGAAAAAAACAGTGACAAAAACTCATTTTATGCTATCTTTGATAAGGAAAAATGTACTGACTGCAGTCTGAAATCAGAATGCAGAATTAAAGCCAAGAAAAAACATAACTCAATCAGTTTTACTGAAAAACAATATGAAACAGGGAAACTCAGAAAAACAATGGGTGAAAAAGAATATATTAAAGAATGCAATCAGAGAGCTGGTGTAGAAGGACTACCTTCTGTCTTCAGACGCAAATACAATGTCGATGATATGCCTATCAGGGGTGAAGTGTGTCAAAAAATATGGTTCGGCTTTAAAGTTGCAGCAGCAAACTTCAAAAAGCTGCTGAAAGGATTAAAACCAGCCACCCCATAGTTCAGGAAGATCTTTTTCACACTATATAATTTTATTTTTACTGAGTAATTTAAATTTTAAGGTTCAAAACTCTAAATATTATTAAATTAAGGATATTTATTTAGGCTTTTTGGGACCAAACCTAAATTAATCTTTTTACAATTTTTTATAATTTGATAAATTATCATTATTTTCTGTCATTTTTTTAATAAAAAAAGGACCGGCAGCGACCTACTCTCCCACATCGTTACCAATGCAGTACCATAGGCGCTGGAGGAC
>QBLP01000317.1 GCA_003070825.1 Halanaerobium sp.
ATTATAAAGATAGCAAGGCAGGATATTATATCTTTTTATATACAGGAGGTAGATTAGATGGATTATTTAATAGTAATGGCGGTTGTTTTACTGAGTGTTTTTGGCATGACAGTTAGTGTTGTGGCCCAGACTGAAATTCCCTATGATCAGAAAATGAATGAGGTGGAGACTGAAACAGCGACTTTTTCCTTAGGCTGCTTCTGGGGACCTGACGCTTCTTTTGGAGCCTTAGAAGGAGTAGTTAGAACCAGAGTTGGTTATGCAGGTGGTACAACTGAAAATCCAACTTATAAGGTGATAGGTGATCACACAGAAACAATTGAAATTGATTATGACCCAGAAGTGATTTCCTACAGAGAATTGGTGGAGATTTTCTTCGACAGTCACAATCCTTACAGTCAGGCTTATTCGAGGCAGTATGCTTCTCTGATTTTATATAATAACTCAGAGCAGCAGCAGATAGCTGATGCAGTAAAAGAAGAGCTGGAAGCTGAAAGCGGCAGAGAGATCAAAACTGAAATCAAAGAGCTCAACAGCTTCTATCTGGCTGAAGACTACCATCAGAAATTCAGACTTCAGCAGCAGGTGGCTTTCCGTGAGCACTATCTGGACCAGATGACAATGGAAGAATTCATCAATTCACCGGCTGTAACCAAGGTAAGTGGTTATATTACCGGTAATGGTGAGCGGGATAATATTATTCAGAATATCGGTGAGCTTGGTCTAAGCACCGAGCTGCAGGAGAGGCTGTTAGAAAAAAATAGTATTGACCCGGCTGAATGTGTGACATTCTGTAAGACTGAAGATGCAGACAGTGTGGTGATCAATGAGGAAGAAAGTGATCAGGATTTAAGAGCAAGACTGACTGATCTGCAGTACAAGGTAACTCAGCTCGATGCAACAGAGCCTGCTTTTAACAATAAGTACTGGGACAATAAAGAACCAGGTATTTATGTAGATGTAGTTTCCGGTGAGCCTCTCTTTTCTTCAACTGATAAATTTGAATCAGGTTCCGGCTGGCCCAGCTTCACTAAGCCGCTGGTCGAAGAAAATATAGTTGAAGTTGAGGATAACTCACTCTGGATGACTCGGATTGAGGTCAGATCGAAAGGTGCAGATTCTCACTTAGGCCATGTATTTGAAGATGGCCCGGAGCCCACAGGCTTGCGCTACTGTATTAATTCATCTGCCTTAGATTTTATCCCGGCTGAAGATCTGGCTGAAGAAGGCTATGAGGAATTTGAGTATCTCTTTTAAATGCACACCCACCGTGAACCACCCGATATATGTTAAAATATGTCGAAAACGACTCAAATCCAACAAAATATAAGATAAAATGACAAAAGCTGACAGGTACCCGGTGGCTGTCAGCTTTTGTAGTTATTTGTCTAAACTAATATTATATTTATAATCTATTCAGCTATCTTAAAGGTAGGGATATCTGATTTATCTCTTGCGGCATCAATCAGTTCCTTAACCCGCTTTACATCTCCCTCTTCAAATTTAGAGAGATCATCATTATTATTGATTGATTCATAAATCTGATCAAAGTCTTCATAGCTGATACCAAACTCTTTTTCATCACGGTCACTTTCATCTCCGCGGCAGCCGCCTGTAGGAGGGCGGTTAATTATTTTCTCCGGAACTCCCAGGACTTCTGCCAGTTCCCAGACCTGAGTTTTATTTAAATCTCCGATCGGCCTCATATCTGTTGCTCCATCACCATAAAGTGTATAATATCCGGTTAGAATTTCACTCTTATTACTGGTTCCCATCACTACATAGTTCTTTTTCTCAGCAATATAATAGAGGGTCATCATTCTCAGTCGAGTCTGAATGTTCTGCTCGGCCGGATTTGGAGTAGGAATCTTGGTCTGCGGCCAGTGACTCCGCTCAGTTTCTTCGATGTCTATGTTTTTCAATCTATTTTCCAGCGGCTCATTGATTTCTTTCATATTTACTTTGAGAGTTTCGATGTCAAATTTATCAGCAAGTAATTCAGCATATTCTACATCT
>QBLP01000044.1 GCA_003070825.1 Halanaerobium sp.
AAAATTTATTCTAGAGAACTTTTAGATCTATTATTTATAGAATTTTATACAAAAATATCCTATATCCAGCAGGGGCTGGGGGTAACTCGTAAAACTGCATCTAATTATCTTTCTAGCCTGGAAAGTAAAGGGTTTTTAAGCTCTGAAAAATTAGGCAGAGAAAAAATTTATAAAAATATAAGATTATTTGAACTTATTAAAAAGATGAATCAAAAATAATAAACAAAGGATGATAAAATGCTGAATAAAATCAAAGGATTTTTTCAAAAAATGAAGGACAAAAAGGCTTTTAAAGCAGGAATTAAAAAATTGGATAACGGTTATTATAAAGAAGCATCAAAAATCTTACTGCCGCTGAAGGACAGTCCCCATCTCAATCAGGAAATGCTCTATTTTAATCTGGCCGGAGCTCTAATTGGCCAGGATAAATTAAATAAGGGAGAAAAATACTTAAAAAAAGCAATTGAGATTGAAGCTGAGCAGGATTATCTCTGGGCCACCCTGGCTGAGGTAAATATTCTGCAGGAAAAGTGGGAGAGTGCTGAGAAGGCAATTAAAAAAGCGCTGAAGCTGGAGCCGGAAAAGAAAATTTACCAGACTAAAAAAGATGTAATCTGCGGCAGTGAAGAATTAAAGGAGAACTATTTAGAATATTTTAAGCTGCTTAAAGAATCGATTGAAGAACAGAAGCAGGAAAACTGGAAAAAGGCAGTTGAACTGCTGGTTAAAGCAGTAGAATATTATGATAAAACTGGCTATGTCTTCAATCAGATCGGTGCTATTTATAATAATAATCTGGGCAATAAAGAGCTGGCAGCAGAGTTTTTCAAAAAAGCAATCGAAAGAGAGCCCGAAAATGAGGTCTTTAAACGCAATTTGAAACAGGTTTTAAGATAGGTCAATAAATAGACAGATATCTGCATTAAAGAGTAGGCTTAATGATGCTTTGAGCCTACAAAGAAGTGCAAATTTTGTTGATAATTAGGTTAAAAAGGAGTATAATTAACATAGATGAACAAATCGACTGTAATTTTATTTATAATACAGTATAATAGTTCAAGGAGGTGAGAAAATGAATCCGGAAACAAAATACCGAATTAAGAAGTTTTTTTATGAAAATAAAGGTTATCTTCATGCTAAAGATTTAACTGAAAAAGGTATTCATCGAAAATATCTAAGTGATCTTTTAGAAAATGAAGAAGTTATAAAGTTGAAAAGGGGCCTATATAAATGGAATGATGAGAAATTTAATTCTCTGAATGAATTGATCGATGTAGCTATGATAATTCCTGATGGGGTCGTATGTCTTGCCTCCGCTCTTTCGTATTATGAGCTTACAACTTATAGTCCGCTCGAATATCAGATAGCAATTCCCAATCAAAAAAAAATAAAAAGTGTAAGTTATCCGCCGATTAATTTATATTATTTTTCTAAAAAGTATTATCAGAATGGTATTAAAGAAGAAAAAATAGATGAGTATGAGATTAAGATTTATGATATTGAAAAAAGTCTTTCTGATTCTTTTCGGTATAGTTATGAAATTCCTAAAGACATTTTAATTGAAAGTTTAAAAGAGTATCTATCTCGTTCAGATAAAAATATAAATAAATTGATGAATTATGCAAGTGGGACTTCAGCCGAAAAGAAACTGACAAAATATTTGGAGGTTTTGGTATGAGCAAAAATATTGCGGCTTCAGTAATGGGAAGATTAAAAAACATCTCAAAAGAATTGAATATACCATTTAATCTGGCTATGCAGTTATATGCACAGGAAAGATTTCTATATAGGCTTTCGAAGTCAGAATATAAAGATAATTTTTTGCTTAAAGGTGGCTTATTGCTTTATTCGATGGATCAATTTAAGGGAAGACCTACAAAAGACATAGACTTTTTATTAAAAAACCAGAATAATAATCCAAACAATATTAAAAAGATCATAAAAAAGATTATAAAAATTGAAGTTGAAGACGGAATTTCTTTTGATCTTAATAAAATAAAGAGTCAATCAATAACTGAAGGAGCAGATTATAAGGGTCAGAGGATTAAGATCGTTGCTTTGATTGGAAATGCTAGAGTGCATCTACAAATAGATATAGGATTTGGAGATGTAGTTGTACCTGAACCTGTAAAAATAAAATATCCTGAGCTGTTAGATTTTGATGGGCCAGAAATTACTGCCTATTCTTTAGAAACTGTAATTGCAGAAAAATTTGATGCAATGATTTCCCTTGCTTTGTTGAATTCAAGGATGAAAGATTTTTATGATATTTTTCAATTGATGTTTAAGAAGAAATATGAGTCAGAGGTTTTGAAAAAATCCATTAAGGAAACATTAAAAAAAAGAAATACTAAATTAGATTCAGATTTGCTTGTCTTTTCTGAGAGATTTAAAAATGATCCTCAAAAAAATAAACAGTGGCAGTTATTTTTAAAAAGAATTAAAAAGGATAATTTATCTTTTGATTTTGTTGTTAATAATATAGAAAAGTTTTTGAGACCAATTTATAATTCTATCCTAAGTGAAATAGAAATCAACTCCACCTGGGATCCAGAAAAGCTCCGCTGGTTTGAAAAATAAGCCAGGATTTTTCCTGATTATCATTGTTCTACCCGACTAAATATAATATAATGGAATATAGACCTAAATTGGAGGCCGAAAAAATGAAAGTTGACTTCGAAGCAGTAAAATCATTTTTAATAGAAGAGCTGCAGGCTGAATTGATTTATCTTTTTGGCTCATATGCAAAGGGCAAAGAGCGACCGGATAGTGACCTGGACCTGGCATTTTTAAGCTCCAAAGAGATAGATGATTATCAGCGTTTTTTAACAGCCCAAAAACTGGCTTCCAAATTAAATATTGAGGTTGATTTGATTGATCTGAAAAAAGCCTCTACAGTTTTTAAGGCTCAGATTATTCAGGGGAAGCTGCTTTATGCTGAAGATGAAAAGCAGCAACAGGAATTTGAAATGCTGACATTAAAAAAATATGCTCGTCTAAATGAAGAGCGAAAAGAAATAATAGATAAAATTGAAAGAGGTGCTGAGAATGGATGATATTTTGATTAATAAGAATCAAACAGTTAAGCGCTGTCTTGAAAGGATTAATGAGGAATATCAGGGTGATCCTACAAATCTTGAAAACTATACAAAACAGGATTCGATTATTTTAAATATTCAGCGTCTCTCAGAAGCTGCAATTGATATTGCGATGCATATTGTAGCAGAAAAGAATCTTGGAGTGCCTCAAAATAGTCGCGAAGCCTTTGAACTGCTGACTCAAAATAAATTGATCAGTGAAGAGATGGCAGATAAATTGAAAGCTATGGTCGGTTTTAGAAATATTGCAGTCCATGAATACCAGAAGTTGAATCTGAAAATTGTAGAGGCAATAATAGAGAATGAAATTGAGGAAATTAAAGACTTTTCTCAAAAGATGCTTCAAAAAATGGCAGAAAATAATTAGCGATACAGGAGCTGAAAGAATGAGCAGGGATTTTATTAAAAATTTAGTATCCAATAAAATATACAGACGCGGGATTAATTACTACAATCAGGGGCGAGTTCTGCAGTACAGAATCAATAAACTTGAGCCCAATCTCTATCAGATTTCTGCCCAGGTTTCCGGCTCGAGGCGCTATCAAGTAAATTCGGAAATCAGACTGCACGAAGACAGCCTGGAATTGGAAAGCAGCTGTGACTGTCCTTACGACTGGGAAGAATACTGCAAACATGAGGTAGCAGTGCTGACTAAATTTATGGAAGAAGATTTTCGCTCGCCCAAGGTCAGCTATGAGCCGCAGTTTGAGGAAGAGGAAATATCGGAACTTAGATTTTCCAGTCAAGAATCTGACTTTGACATTGTGGAGCAGCGAATTGCTGACCGCAGTTTTAATAATTTGCTGGAAATAACTAAAAATTATGATCAGAGTGAGCTGCCGAAGCTGGAATACAGTGTTAAAGGGATTTTAAATCAGGCTCTGAAAAACTTTAAGCTGATTTTTGATTCCAATTATCTCAGCCAGCAGCAGCTTGAAGAAGTTGTAAATTCCTTGAATGATGATTACGATTATGTTTATTATCGTGACGGCCTGCTGCAGAAATATTTCTACGGTGAGGAACTTAAGCTTTTAGAAGAACTGTCAGCTTTGAGAAAAAGTAAAGGGCGGGGCAGTTCGCTCTTATTAAATAAAAATCAAGAAAACCTGAATTTTCTGCTGGAGCTAAGCCAGAAATTTAAATTGGAGCTGGAGGAAAATGGAGTTACAGTTAAAAAAGGAAAAACTCTGCAGCCGGAGCTTAAGCTCAGTGGTGATTTAGAAGAAATAAAAGTTGAATTGAAGGATAATGACTTTCCGATTTATCAGGGGAGTGAAGACCAGTGCCGCTGGACTCTAATCGGCAATAAAATTCATAAAGTTGATTTCTATAATTTTGATGAACTGCCGACCAGTTTTTTAATTCCTGCCCAAAAACAGGGAGAATTTTTATTTGAAATCCTGCCGACTCTAGAGAAAAATCTTAAACTCGAGACTGCAGAAGAACTGCAGCAGTATGAGTTAATCAAAGAAGGTCCGCTGGTTAATTTAAAGCTTGATTACAAAAAGCAGCAGATTAGCTGTGAGCTGGAGGTTGAATTTGCAGGTGAAAAATACAGCAACACAGAGCTTTTAGGGCTGGATACTGATAAAAACATTTATAAAAAAGATGAAAATGATCCTCAGCTCTGGCACGGGCGGGACAATAAGGCCCTGGCAGAAGTGATTGACTTTCTGGATGAATATAATTTTAAGGTTCGGCCCGAGCATTTTATCATCAAAGATAATGCCGATATTCAGGAGTTCATCACTGATGGGATGACTCATCTGCCTGAGGATTGGAATGTTGAAAGCAGTGAGAGCTTTGATCAGATTGAGATTAAGGAAGTCAAGCTGGAGCCGATTGTCGAAATTGATGACAGTGAGGGGATAAACTGGTTTGATTTTTCGATCAGCTATAATCTTGGAGGCAAAACTTACAGCCGCCAGGAGCTGCAGCAGCTGATCTCCTATAATAAAAAGGGAGAGGCCTATATTAAACTCGACAATCAGTACTTTATTTTAGAAAGTGGGGCTGAAGAAGAAAAGGTTGAGCAGATGCTTGATGATGCAGAAGCCCGAGATGAAGGTTATCGTGCTCCCTATCACAACCTCTTATATTATAAAAATCTGGTTGAAAAAAGTGGGATTCATTTCAAAGGTAATAAAGTTTTTAATGAGCTGGAATCAGAAATTAGTGGGACTAATGTGGTCAAGAAAAGAGAGATTCCGACTGAAGTCGAGGATAAACTGCGTGATTATCAGAAAAACGGTTATCACTGGCTGCGCTTTCTGCATAAATATCACTTCGGCGGCATTCTGGCTGATGACATGGGACTCGGTAAAACTCTACAGATGCTGACCCTTCTAAAGAGTTTAAAGCCTAAAAAGCCAGCTCTGGTGCTCTGTCCCCGGACTTTAATCTATAACTGGCAGGAAGAGTCAGATAAGTTTTTTGCTGATTTAAAAACTCTTGTTTACTATGGAACTCCGGCTGAAAGGGTAGAGATGCGTAAAGATTTCAGCGATTATGACCTGATTATTTCTTCCTATTCAACAATCAGCAGAGATGTAGAGGAATTAAATGCTGAGGGAAAAGTTTTTTCGATTTCAATTTTAGATGAAGCTCAGCATATTAAAAATCACCGCACCAAAAGAGCAAAAGCTGTTAAAAATATTGAGGCTGAATCAAGGCTGGCCCTGACTGGAACTCCACTTGAGAATTCAATTGAAGAGCTCTGGTCAATTTTTGACTATTTGATGCCCGGCTACCTCGGAAACTACAGCTATTTTAGAAACAATTTTATCACCCCGATCAGCAAAAATAATGAGAAAGAAAAGTTAAAGGAATTAAAGGAAAGAGTTGCTCCCTTTATTCTTCGTCGGCGCAAAGAAGAGGTTTTAAAAGAGCTGCCGGAAAAAATTATTAATGTTCATCCGGTCAGTATGACCCAACTTCAGGAAGACAGCTATCAGACAGTACTTGCTGAAGTACGAGGTGAGCTGGAAGAGACAGTTGCCGAAAAAGGTTTTAATCGATCCCGGATTAATGTGCTGGCAGCACTGACAAAACTCAGACAGATCTGCAATCATCCTTCACTGGTGCTCGGGGATGAAGGTACGGCTCATAATTCCGGTAAACTGGAGGCCCTGCGGGAGCTGCTCAGTGATGCGCTAAGTGGCGGCCACAAGTTGATCATCTTCAGTCAGTTTGTAAAAATGCTAAAATTGATCAGAAATGATCTAGACCAGCAGGGAATTAATTACAGATATCTCGACGGCTCGACCCGCAACCGAATGGATAAGGTGAGGGAGTTCAACAATGACCCGGAGATCGATGTTTTTTTAATCAGTCTTAAAGCGGGGGGAGTTGGCTTAAATCTGACTGCAGCCGATATGGTGGTTCATGTTGACCCCTGGTGGAATCCGATGGTCGAAAGACAGGCCACAGATCGCGCCCACCGCCTCGGCCAGGAAAATCGGGTGATGGTATATAAAATGATTACCCGGGGTACTGTAGAAGAGAAAATGCTCAAACTGCAGCAGCGCAAGCAGGATCTATTTGATAATGTAATTGAGAATAATGTAAATCCGATCAAGGCGATCAGCTGGGAAGATATTCAGGATTTACTGGCCTATAAATAACTGCTTTATAAATAAAACTAATGAGGAGCGCAGAATATGGAAGAGCTTATTGCTAAAGAAGAACTGTATCAGACGATTTTTAAGCGGAAATCAATCAGGAAATATCAGCAGCAGAAGTTATCTGTTGAGGAGCTGGAGGCGATTAGGGATTTTTTGCAGGCAGCAGAAGTAATTGATCCAGAAATTAAATTTGAGACCAAAATTGTGGACTCAGATCAGGTAAAAAGTCTGATTCCAATTAAGGCACCTCACTACCTGCAGTTTTTTTCAGAAGAAAAGGGAGATTATCTTTTAAATGCAGGCTTTATCCTGCAGCAGCTTGACCTTTTTCTGGCAGCAAATAATTTGGGCAGCTGCTGGTTTGGAATGGCGAAACCCAAAAAAGAAATCATTGCCGATTCAGAGCTTGAATATGTGATCACCCTGGTTTTTGGCCGGGCTGCAGAAGAAAATATCAGAGATTCAATTGAGGATTTTGATCGCAAAACTCTTTCTGAAATCAAGGAAGGTAATGATCATTATGATTTATTAGAGGCAGCTCGCCTGGCACCATCTGCGACCAACGGTCAGCCCTGGTATTTTAAGGTAGAAGCTGATCAAATTCACCTCTTTCAGAATGAGCCAAATTTTATCAAAAAGTTTTTCTACGAAAAGATGAATAGAATTGATATGGGGATTACTCTCGCTCATATCTGGTTGGCAGCAGTAGAACATGATTATAACTTTAATTTCAAAAAGTATTCTCAGGCACCTGCTGTGGTTGAGGGGTATAATTATCTGGGAACAGTTGAAATTTAAGATAAAGTTCATGTTAAATATAAAAATATAGAATAGTTACAGGAGATGATTTAGTGAAAAGAAAGATAATTATTGATACAGATCCCGGCATAGATGATGCGGCAGCACTGGCAATTGCTCTCAATAACCCGGAGCTGGAAGTTTTAATGCTGAGCACAGTTGCCGGCAATGTTAATTTAGATTATACAACAGAGAATGCAAAAAAGATTTTAGATTTTTTTGAGAAGGATACTCCGCTGGCCCGCGGCAACTCTCTGCCTCTGCTCAGAGAATATGAGGATGCCAGTCAGTTTCACGGAGAAACAGGAATGAACGGCTATGATTTTCCTGTGAGTGAGCGAAAAGTTATGCCTTAGCACTCGGCTGTAGCAATGAAGGAAATGATTCTGGCCAGTGAAAAAAAGGTTACTCTAGTTACAATTGGGCCGCTGACCAATGCTGCTTTACTGCTCAGCATGTATCCAGAAGTTAAAGATAAGATTGAGGAAATTGTGATTATGGGTGGCTCGACCATTGGCGGTAATACCAATACAGCAGCTGAATTTAATATTAAGGTTGACCCTCATGCAGCCCAGATGGTTATTAACTCCGGCCTGCCGATAACTATTTTTGGCCTCCGGGTGACTACCAGAGCGCTTTTGAGCAAAACTGACATTGAAGAAATTAGCGAGCTGGGAGGGGCCGGTGAGATGCTTTATTCGCTTTTCAGTCACTATCGGGGTGGAGATATTTATGGAACGGGTTTGATGATGCACGATATCTGCACAATCGGCTATCTATTGGAGCCAGAAATCTTTGATTATCAAAAAACTCACCTGGAAGTTGCTCTCGACGGCCCGGCTGCAGGAACTACTGTTGCTGACCTTTATTCCCGTTATACTGAAGAAAAGAATGTTAAGCTGGCTGTCGATATTGACCAGCAGAAATTTAAAGACTGGGTGATTGAGGAAATATCTAAGCTTAAATAAACTATTTAAATAATAAGTTTAAAGATAAATTGCAGAGGAGAAAAGATAGTGGATAAAAAAGTTATCAAAGAATATCAAGATTACATTAATAAAATCGGGAATCGTAAAGAACTATATAAAACTGTTGCAGATGAATATGATATTAAAACTGCAATTTATCCTGGTAGTCATATAGATATCGCGCCCTCAATGTTTATACCTAAGGTTATCTATATTGATAATTTTAAAGGTGCAGTTAAGTTTTTTAAGCAGCTTGACAGCATTAAAGAATATATAGAGGAAAATAAGGAGTATTCTACCCCCGCTGAAATCAACTTTTTAGGACAGGACTATAATCAGCCTTTAGAGATAGAGGAAGTGGACCTTATTATCTCACAGTATGCTGGCTTTGTCGGCCAGGCAGCAAAAGATAGCTTAAAAATTGGCGGTATATTATTATGTAATGACAGTCATGGTGATGCAAGTTTAGCAAAGCATGATCAGGATTATAAACTTATTGCTGTTATTGAAAATAATAAGATAAAAAAGGATAACTTAGATAAATACTTTAAATTGGCAAATGGAAAGCCAGTTGACATTAAGCAGTTAAAAGAAAAAATGAAAGGTCTGAAATACGAAAAGATGGCTGGAAATTACTTGTTCCGCAAAGTAAAATAACATATTTTTTAAATTCTACTATTATCTAATAAAGCAATTTATTCCAGAGCCAGGGTAACTGGCTCTTTTTCTTTTGCCTTCATTTCTGCTATAAACTCCTGATAGCTTTCATTTTTAACAGCAATTTGAGTATAAGCTTTAAGTGCATGATATTTAAGCCAGGGATCACTGCTTTTGGAGATTATATTTTTCAGCAATTCAGCCAAATCGGCAGCCTCAGAACCAAAGCTTGCTAAAAGATCAAGCAGAAAATACTGAGCTTCAGAACTGAGTCTAAGTTCATTTCTTTTAAGCAGGAGATTTTTTAAGGGAACTAATGCTAATGGTTCGGCTAGATCAGCGGCTACTGCTGCCGCCTTTTTCTTGATCGAATAAGCTTCCTCAATAATTAATTTTAAAAGCTCTGCACTAATAATTAATCTCTGCTTTTTATAGTTTTCTTGCTTTTCCAGTGTCTCCGCTATTAATTTAGAACTGAGATTAAATCTAACAGCTTTCTTAATAATCAAATCTATTGGAAGCTGATTGCTCAGGGCTGCCAGCTTTAAATAAATGGTGCATTTTTTGCTGGAGCTGCAGTTTCTCAAATGATTTTTAATCATTTTTTCAAGTTTTAAAGTCTGTTCATGATTTTTCTGGTTGAGAAGCCTGTTTAATTGAGCTCTCGCCTGCTTTTGTAAATTTTGATTTAAATAAGGTGCCAGTTTTAAAATTAGAGCAAAGTTATGGCTCTTGCTGAGAAAAAAAGAGATGGTTTTTAGCAGGAGATAATAAAGCAGAACTAAGCTCATTAGAAAAATTATAATTTTTAAAAGTCCAAACTGATAGTAGAAAAGCAGCAGTAGAGGCTGAAATAAATACAAAATGGCTGAGCTAATTAAAAAGATAAAAATACCGCTCAGTGAATATTTCTGCCAGCAGAGATAGAAAAATAATAGGGCAGCAGAAATTATAGAAAAGTAAATACTCAGCTGCAGCCAGAGATAGAGGCGGCTAGCCTGTCTTAAAGCTTTAAAGTTATTAATTCTGCCGGCTCCAAGTTTTCTTTCCGCAAAGAGAGGATCATTAATTTGAGCAGCAGTACCTTCAATTATTTTTAACCCTTCTTCAATACTAATTTCCGGCTTCAAGCTTAAAATATTTGCCAGTAGAGCGGTAAGCTGGGGAGCGGCAAAGGAAGTTCCACTGATTTTATAAGTTCGGCTGTAATTTAAAGCAGGTAGATAGTCTCTCTGCGTAATTTCTATAACTCCGGGAGCTGAAAAATCTACCTGACTGCCGTAATTTGAACCGGGCATTTTCTGAGCCTCAGCCAGAGCAGCAACAGCAGTCACCTCACTGAAGGCAGCAGGATAGGTGAGCCGTTCCCGATTATTGTTGCCAGCGGCTGCTATCAGAACAATGTTTTCAAGCTCTGAAATCTTTTCTATAATTTCTTTTTGAAACTCACTTTCTTCAAAACCAAGGCTGATATTGACCACAATTTTTTCTTCTGGATGCAGTCTGGCATAATTATGAATTTCATTTAAGGAATTTAAATATTCATTTTTATCAATCCGCTTAATAATATTTTCCGCCGAAAAAGCTCTTATCTCAGCTCGACTCAGGCTGCGGATGATGGCTGCAACTTGACTGCCGTGGGAGCTTTCAGGTTGAATTTTTAGGGCAGGACTTTTAAGAAATTCTGCTTCAACTTCTGAATCTAAAATGAATATTTTAACCCGATCACTGCGCAATAGTTGATCTTTCAGCTGAAAAGAGACGATAAAGATACTTAATAAAATTAAAAGAAAAATTAGTGGTTTTTTGATAGTCGCTCCTCCTTTCGCAGCTTTGTAAAATAATTATAACACAGATTAAGTGAAAAGATTAATTATAAAAATTTGAAAATTAAAAAAGGAAATCGGTTTACTATCTAT
>QBLP01000318.1 GCA_003070825.1 Halanaerobium sp.
GATGAAGGCAATGGGTTTGAGTTATGATTGGGACCGCGAAGTAACAACAGCAGCTGAAGACTATTATAAGTGGACTCAATGGTTTTTTACCCAGATGTTTAATGATGATTTAGCCTACAGAAAAGAATCTACAGTTAACTGGTGTCCAAGCTGTGAGACAGTACTTGCTAATGAGCAGGTAGTTAATGGAGCTTGTGAACGCTGTGGCACTGAAGTTGATAAACGTGATTTAGAACAGTGGTTCTTAAAAATAACTGATTATGCAGAGAGACTCTTAGATGACCATGAGCTTTTAGAAGGCTGGCCTGAAAAAGTAAAAACTATGCAGAAAAACTGGATTGGCCGTAGTGAAGGTACAAGAGTTACTTTTGAAATATCAAAACTTGATAAAGAATTAGAAGTCTTTACAACCCGTCCAGATACATTATTTGGTGCAACGTATATGGTTTTGGCTCCTGAGCATCCATATGTTTCTGAATTAACCGCTGGAACTGAAAAAGAAAAAGACGTTAAAGAATTTGTCAAAAAAGTTAAAAAACAAAAGGAACAGGAAAGAACTTCAGCCGAAACAGAGAAATTAGGTATTTTTACCGGTGCTTATGCAGAAAATCCTGTTAATGGCGAAGAAATTCCTGTTTATATAGCAAATTATGTGTTGATGGGATATGGTACTGGTGCAATTATGGCCGTTCCTGCTCATGACCAGCGTGACTTCGATTTTGCCCGCAAGTATGACATAGAAATTAGAGCTGTAATTCAGCCTGATGACCAGAAAGAAGAACTTGTCGGGTCAGAAATGGAAACAGCTTATGCTGGGGATGGTCACTTAATCAACTCCGGTAAATATAATGGTTTAAATGTTGAAGAAGCCTTTGATAAAATGGCAGAAGACTTCTCAGCTAAAGGATTTTTAAAGGTTGAAACTAATTATAGACTGCGTGATTGGTTAATTTCCCGTCAGCGCTACTGGGGAGCACCTATTCCAATTGTTTATTGTGATGACTGTGGAGCTGTAGCAGTTCCAGAAGAAGATTTACCGGTTGAACTACCCCATGATGTAAAATTTTCTCCAACTGGAGAGTCACCACTGAAAAAGGTAGATGCTTTTGTTAATACTACCTGCCCTGAATGTGGTGGACCTGGTAAACGAGAAACAGATACTATGGATACCTTTGTTGATTCTTCTTGGTATTTTATGCGCTATGCAGATCCTAAAAATGATGAGCTTCCTTTTGCCAAGAAAAATGTTGATGAATGGTTCCCGGTTGATCAGTATATTGGTGGAATTGAGCATGCTATTCTTCATTTATTATATGCCCGCTTCTTTACCAAAGTTGTACACGATATGGGTCTGACTGACTATGTCGAACCATTTACAAACTGGCTGGCCCAGGGAATGGTGCTCAAAGATGGTGCCAAGATGTCAAAATCTAAGGGAAATGTTGTTGATCCTAAAGATATATTAGCTGAATATGGTGCAGATACAGCCCGTTTATTTATTCTCTTTGCTTCACCACCGGAAAAAGACTTAGAGTGGAGTGACAAAGGGGTTGAAGGTGCAGACCGTTTTTTAAATCGTGTCTGGCGCTTTGTAACTGAAAATCTTGTGTTAATTAAAGATGCTGATTCTGACTTAGACTCAGAAAACTTTACTGAAGCTGAAAAATCACTATACCGAACAATGCATGCAGCTATTAAAAAGGTAACAGAAGATGTGGAAGACAGATTAAACTTCAACACAGCAATCAGTGCAATTATGGAATTAACAAACGAAGTTTATTCTTACTTAAATGATCGCAATGTTGAAGATACTAATGCCCCTCTAATTAGAGAAGTGGCCGAAAATATTGTATTATTATTAGCCCCATTTGCTCCTTTTATTACCGAAGAACTCTGGGAATATTTGGGCCATCAAAAAAATGTACATGCAGCTGAATGGCCGAAATATTTAGAAGAAGCACTTAAAAAAGATGAAATCACAATTGTAATCCAGGTTAATGGTAAGGTAAG
>QBLP01000319.1 GCA_003070825.1 Halanaerobium sp.
CTTATGTCAAAACCAAATAAAGGAGTTATTCCAATACTAATTAAAATAAATG
Source organism: Halanaerobium sp. (assembly GCA_003070825.1). GTDB lineage: Bacteria > Bacillota > Halanaerobiia > Halanaerobiales > Halanaerobiaceae > Halanaerobium. The sequence goes on from QBLP01000319.1 coordinate 53, forward strand.
CAAATATAATAACTAAAAACCACCGCTTAACACCCAGACCGGGAAAAAACCATTTTGGCAGGTTCATAATTACACTTCCTTATTTTTCGATATCCCGATGTTCAATATTTATATTAAAATCTTTATCCTTTAAAAATTCCGCTAACTTATTAACTGTAGTAACTGAGCGGTGCTTGCCACCAGTACAGCCAATTGCAATCGAAAGATGACTCTTTCCCTCTTTTTTATATTCAGGTAGTAAAAAATCAATTAAATCAAAAAATTTACTGTAAAACTTATCTGTTAATGGCCATTTTAAAACATAATTCTGAACTTCCTGATCATTACCCGTTTGCTCTCTTAAAGACTCAACATAATAAGGGTTGGGCAAAAATCTTACATCCATTACTAAATCTGCATCGCGTGGTATTCCATATTTAAAACCAAAAGATATTAAACTTAAATGTAGTAAATTTTTATCTTCTTCTCCCAAAAATAATTGATTTAATTCCTCCTGTAATTCTGAACTCTTCAATTCCCCGGTATCAATAATCTTTGTTGCTCTACCCCGGAGTTCTTCTAACATTTTTCTTTCTCTTTCAATAGCATCCAGAATTCTTCCCTCTTCATCCAGAGGATGACGTCTTCTACTCTCTTTATATCTTCTAATTAAAACATCATCAGAAGCCTCCAGAAAAAGAATATTATAATTTAAATTCATATCCTCTATCTTAGCCAGTTCTTCGAATAATTCGGTAAAAAATTCTCGCCCTCTAATATCACTAACCAGAGCAATCTTATCCAGATCAGACTGCAGACATAATTCCGCAAATTTGGAAATTAAAGCTGGCGGAAGGTTATCCACACAGAAATATCCCCTATCCTCAAAATAATTTAAGGCAAGAGACTTTCCCGCTCCAGACATACCAGTAATCAGTAAAAAATCCATTACATTTTTTCTCCTTTCTCAGCAAAATAAATCAAAGCAGCTAATCCTTTATCCGAGCTGCATGCTTAAAAAAATATTTTTCAGGAGACCGCATAATATTTAAAAAAGTCAATTTAGAAGTTTTAACAGGTTTATCTCCATAAAATACTTCCGGATTATTATTCAGCTTATCTAGAGTTGCAAGCCCAAGGGCATTATTAACTGCAAAAAACTTTTTATAGCCTTTAAGCTCCTCCGGCAGTGCCTGATAATATTTTTTTAAAGCCGGAATATGGTTTTTTAAATCTAAAAGCATCTGCTCCAGAGCCTGCATAGCCTGCTCCCTACATTCTGGATCTGCCAGTTCTGCCTCACTAATCCCCAAATCTTTGAGCGGCCAAAAATGCTTATCTCTACTTTCTAAATCTTCTCTAATATCTCTAATCAAATTTACTTTCTGCAGAAAAAGCCCCGCCTGATTAAAATTATCCATTAGAAGCTTCTGGTTCTGTTGATCAATCTCAAATTTATAAATTATAGTTTCAGTCAAAAAACCACCAACTGTACCTGCAACATAATAACAGTATTCATCTAATTCGGCAAAGGTTTCGACTTCTTTTTTTAAGTATTTTTGCATTCCCTGATTCATTTCCTGCAGCCATTTGTGAGAAACCTGCTGAATTTTAGGTTCTAAACTCTGATAACCCTGATAGACTAAATCAATATTTCTGGTTAATTCCTGCAGTGATGAATCCTCAATTAAGCTGCTGTTTTTTTTAATAATTTCAAAATCAGAACTGCGGTCATAAACTACCGGCGAAAAAATTCTGCTGACTCGATCCATCAGATCCTTCTGTAATTTAAGATCGGGAGGATAAATTTCATCTTCAAAATTATCAAGTATCCTATCCTGCAGATAGGCCAGAAGAACCTCATCTTTTATTTGATCATCAAGCATAGGGATTGTTAAAGCAAAACTTCGAGATACCTTTTTTAAGATTTTCCTGGCATAATTCATTGGCTCGGCTGTCATTATTTC
>QBLP01000045.1 GCA_003070825.1 Halanaerobium sp.
AGATGTGTATAAGAGACAGATATAATTATAGCTCAGATTATAGGCAGCAGCTTAGAACGCTCCTTAAAAAGAAGTGACCGTATTTACAAAGCAATGAGGCTTAGAGGACTAAAAAGTGAGACTTTTGTAAAAAGTAAACAAAAATTAATTATCAGCTGGCAGCCAATATTTCTAACAATTTTTTCTGCAGCTTTGATTATCTTATTAGATAGAGGATGGTAATAATGGTAGAATCGCTTCAAGCAATTTTGAAAGTTAAAAATCTTAATTTTAGTTATCCAGAAAATAAAAATAATGTTTTAAAAAATATATCGTTTGAGATTTTATCAAAGCAAAAAGTTGTATTACTTGGCCCTAATGGTGCTGGTAAAACAACTTTAATGAACAACATTTTAAAAATTAACGAACCTCAAAATGGTAAAATATTTTTTAAGGATAATTTATTAAATCACTTTGAAGAAGATGAATTAAGACAGTCTATTTCCTATGTTTTTCAAAATCCTGATGATCAGATTTTTGCATCTACTGTGCAGGAGGATATATTATTTGGACCAGAACAATTTTCTTTTCCAGAACATTTAAAGAAAAATAGATTTAACCAAGTTGTAGAACTGCTGGCTCTAAAAAGTATTCTTAAGAGAAATCCCCGTAATTTAAGTTATGGTGAAAAAAGGAAGGTAGCTCTAGCAGGAGTTTTAATTCTAGAACCAGATTTGATTTTATTCGATGAACCTCTGGCATTTTTAGACCCCCCTACTCAACAGCTTTTTATAGATGTCTTAAACCAAATTTCAGCTAATGGCAAATCAATTATGATAGCCACTCATAATTTAAATTTCGCGGCCGAATGGGGAGAAAAATTTTTGCTGCTCAATAAAAACGGAGAATTAACAGTCAAAGAAAACAAAAATTTCTTTAGAACTGGAGTAAAGAATCTGGGTAATAGCTTAACAAACAGCAGTAAAATATTTAAAGGATTTGCAGCAGAAAATGCTTTACCGGTAACAACTAAAGAAAGTAGAAACTTTTTAAAAAATTTGTTAGATCAAAAAATGATTTGAGTATCTAAAATAAGATAATAAATCAATCAAATAAAAGTCATTAAGAAAGGAAGGTGCAGAATGAAAATAATCTTATCTCCCAGTAAAACTCAGAATCATGAGAGGAAACGCAAAGATAAAGGTAAAAATATTTTAAAAGAAGCTAAAACTAAAGAATTATTCAACTATCTCAAATCACTCTCCAAAGAAGATTTAGGAGAAGAGCTTGATATTCAGGGTAATCTCTTAGATAGAACCTATGAGCTCTATCAGGAACACAGTTTTGAAGATCAGACTCTGCCAGCTATTGAATGCTATAATGGCTCTGTTTTTAAACAGCTTGATTTAGAAAGCTATGATCAAGAGCAGTTTTCTTATCTGCAGGAAAAACTTATTATAATTTCTCCAATGTATGGACCATTACATTCAGATACAGAAATCTGGCCTTACAGACTGGAAATGCGGCTCAAACCAGATGGAATCAATCTTTATGAATACTGGCAGGAAGTTATGAAAGATTATTTTGCTGATGTTGATTTGATTGTAAACCTGGCCTCAAATGAATACAGCAAAGTTGTTGAAAAAAATTACCAGGGAAAAATAATTGATTTTTATTTTAAAGAAGAAAAAGAGGACGGCAGCCTGAAAACTGTTGGCTATTATGTCAAGCAGAATAGAGGCAGGATGCTTGAACAGCTGATAAAAAAACAGGTTAAAAGTCTGGAAGCAGTTAAAAATATTAATCTTGAAGGTTATGTTTTTAATGAAGATCATTCTTCTGAGAATGAGTTCTATTTTATTAAACCTTTCGAAAAGTAAATTAAGTTAATGAAACCCGCCTGAAAAGGCGGGTTTTTAGTTTAGCTATTGATTTTTTAAATAGAAAATTGATTTTATTCCAAAGCAGCTTCAATCTTGGCTGCAACTTTTTCTGCCTTAAACCCTAAGTCTGCTCCTACTTCTTCTCCTTTTCCGCTTAAGCCGAAGCGGTCAAGGCCGATTACTAAACCATCTCTGCCAACAAGCCTGTACCAGCCATCTGTTACTCCTGCTTCGATGGCAGCTCTTAATTTAACTTCTGGCAGTTTGTGTTCTGCTGCATATTTTTCGAACTTTCTTCTCTCCGGTACTGATACTACTGCCGCTTTGATACCTTTTTCCGCTAATAGTTTGGCACTCTCTTCGGCCAGGTTAACCTCACTACCGCTGGCAAAGATAATTGTATCAGCATCTTTGGGACTGCTGACAAAATAACCGCCATTATTGAAGTTATCAAGACCCTGATATTTTTGAATATGCTCTAAGTTCTGTCTGGTTAAAATTAAAGCTGTCGGCTGATCTGTTGTCTCTAATGCTTCTACCCAGGCAGCTTTGGCCTCTTCTTCATCACCAGGTCTTAATACTTTTAGTCCCGGTATAATTCTTAGTGCTTCAACATGTTCTACCGGCTGGTGGGTTGGTCCATCTTCACCAACAAAGATAGAATCATGAGTAAAGACATAGATTACAGGCTGTTTCATCAAAGCAGCCAGCCTGATTGAAGGGCGCATGTAGTCAGAGAAAACTAAGAAGGTTGCTGCAAATGGTCTTAAGCCCTGATGCAGGGAAAGACCGTTGGTAACTGCTCCCATTGCATGTTCTCTAACTCCAAAGCGGAAGTTGCGGCCGGCATAATCACCCTTCTGCACCTCTCCGTATTCTCCGTTGTAGTTTTTAGTTGAAGGTGCAAGGTCTGCTGAACCACCAACTAAATAGGGTACCAGCTCAAAAGCTTTACTCAGTGCTGCTCCAGCTGATTTTCTGGTTGCTATCGGCGCCTCTATTTCTAAATCCATAATTTCTTCTTTTAAATCTACCGGCAGTTTTAAGCTCATTGCCTGCTCCCACTGTTTTTTTAGCTCAGGATTGGCTTCTGCCCAGGCCTTAAATTCTTTTTCCCACTCTATTCTCTGGTCCTGCATCTCAGCAGCCCGGGAGCGGAAGAATTCCTTGACCTCATCTGAGATATAAAACTTCTTATCTACTGGCAGTCCGAATTTCTCTTTTAAGCCCTTTATCTCTTCTTCTCCTAAAGGTGCACCATGAGCATCAGCTGTATCCTGCTTTGTTGGTGCTCCTAAAGCAATATGAGTCTTGGCCATAATTACTGTCGGTCTGTCCTTATCAGATTTAGCCTGACCCAATGCCTCTCTTACCTGATCAATATTATGTCCATCTACATTCTCTATTACCTGCCAGCCGTAAGCTTTAAAACGATCGGCTACTGATTCTGTAAATGCCAGGTTGGTATTACCGGCAATAGAAATTTCATTATCATCATAGATAGCTATCAGCTTATCTAAACCTAAATGACCTGCCAGTGATGCTGCCTCAGAGGTAATACCCTCCATCATACAGCCATCACCCATTATTGTATAGGTATAGTGGTCTACAATTGTGTGCTGATCTGTATTATATTTTGCTGCCATCATCTTTTCTGCCAGTGCCATACCTACTGCATTGGCAAAACCCTGTCCTAAAGGTCCTGTTGTTGTTTCTACTCCATCTGTTTCTCCAAATTCTGGATGACCCGGTGTTTTAGAATGTAACTGTCTAAAGTTTTTTAAGTCCTCCATTGAAATTTCATAACCTTTTAAATGTAAAAATGAGTATAAAAATGCTGAGCCATGTCCTGCTGATAGTACAAAGCGATCTCTATCAGGCCAGTCTGATTTTGATGCATCTAAATTCATTACTTCTCCAAATAGTAGAGCACCAATATCAGCACAGCCAATTGGCATTCCTGGATGTCCGGAATTTGCCTTTTCTACAATGTCTGCAGATAATCCTCTAACTGTGTTCGCAATTTTTTTTAGCAAATTAATCACTCCTGTTATTTTTTATAAATAAGATAATTATAAACTTATGTTCTTTAGTTTATCCTGTTTTTATGATATAATTAAACAAAATCAAATGGATTAAATCATCAAAATTAAACTTTTGACTTTATTTATAAATTTATTTTTTATTACATTATAATCAATTTAGAATGGGTTGGTGATTATGTTAAAAGAAGAACGACAACAAAAAATCTTGGAAATTTTAAATGCTGAACAAAAAGTAATTACTAGTGATCTCAGTGAACGTTTATCTGTTTCTGAAGATACTATTCGTCGGGATCTAAAAGAACTCGATAATCAGGGCTTAATTAAAAGAGTCTACAGTGGAGCACTTAGAAAGGGTCCACCGGTTGTTGATTTTTTTTCGAGACAGAATATCGCCAGTGATATAAAAACTAAATTAGCTCAAAAAGCACTTCGCTTTATCGAAGATGGTCAGGTTTTATTAATAGATGGAAGCACAACTAATCTCCATCTTGTAAACCAACTTCCTCTTTCATTAAAAGCCACAATAATAACAAATAGTCCCCCGATTAGTATGGCTTTGTCTAATCATAAAGATGTTGAGGTAATAATGTTAGGTGGAATTTTATTTAAACAATCAATGATAAATCTTGGCATCCAGACGGTAGAATCTTTAAATACAATGGTAGCTGACTTATATATTATGGGCATCTATAATATTGATGCAGAAATGGGAATCAGTGTTCCAACTTTGTCAGAATGCCTGGTAAAAAGAAAAATGGTTGAAGTTTCAACTGAAAAAATTGGTCTGGTAACTAAAGATAAGTTAGGAACAGTATCCAGTCAGATTATCTGCCCTTCTGAAGAGCTAACTTATATGATAACAGAGGATATTGATTCTGATATCAAAAATTTATATCAGGAAAAAAATATCGTTGTTGTTACATAACTAAATAAACTTATATAGTCTCAGTTTTAAATTATTTAAAACTGAGACTATTATTTATAATCATTCTTCCATTTCAGTTTTAATAAAGGACTCCAGTTTATTGATCGCTTCTTCTTCATCTTCTCCTTCTGCTTTAAGTATAATTTCGGTCCCCTGACTAATTCCCAGACTCATTACCCCCATAATACTCTTGGCATTAACTTCTTTTTCTCCAAACACAATTTCAATTTTTGATTTAAATTTATCAGCCTTTTTAACAAATTGCGAAGCAGGTCTTGCATGTAAACCAGTTTCGTTTGTTATGGTTACCTTTTTTTCAAAAGCCATTTTATTTACTCATCCTTTCTAATCATTTTATTAGTAGTCAATATTATTGGTTTATATCAATTTTTCTAATTTTAAAGTTAAAAGAAAACCCCACTAAAAATGTTTAACTATATTTTTAGCAGGGAGGTCTCAGGACCAATTTATTATTTTAATTCAGCAAGCAGACTTTCAAGATTAGGATCACCAATAAAGTTCTCTATAGTAACAATTCTCTTATTCTGATGTGAACGTCTGGCTCTATCTGCCAGATTTTTATGCACAACTATAACATCTGCATCTTCAGGAACATCCTCAATATTATAATGCTCTACTTCAATACCTTCAATATTATTTTTCTTTAGCTTCTTTCTGAAGGTTGTAGCACCAAGAGCACTACTGCCAGCCCCTGCGTCACAGGCAAAAGCAATTTTACTAATATTTTCAGCTGCAATAGTACTGCTTCCACCCCTGGAATTAAGAACCTTTTTACCTTCTTCTTTCATCGATTTTGACTTTTCGGCAGCCTGTTCAAAGCTTTCTTTGTCATCTTCTTCTTTTTCAGCACCAATAGCCTTTAAGGTAAAGGAGGTGATTATAAAGGAAACTACTGTAGCTACCAGTACTCCAGCAATAATACCTAAAAAATTACCTTTAGGTGTCAGAGCAAGATAGGCAAAAATAGAGCCAGGACTGGGACCTGCTACCAGACCAACATTAAATAGTTGGAAAGTTGCGATACCTGACATTGCACCACCAATCATACCGATAATTGTAATCGGATTCATTAAAACATAGGGGAAATATAGTTCGTGAATTCCACCAAAGAAATGAATAATTATAGCACCTGGAGCTGTACGCTTGGAAGTTTTAGAACCAAAGAATGTATAGGCTAACAGCAAACCAAGACCCGGGCCAGGATTTGAAGCCACTGTAAAGTAAATTGATTTTCCAACTTCTGCAGCTCTCTGCATACCCAGAGGATAATAAATACCCTGGTCAATCGCATTATTTAGAAACAGAACTTTTGCAGGCTCATTGATCAGAGATAATAATGGCAGCATACCGGTATCAATCAGGACCTGAATTCCACCTTTAACTAAATTATTAGCAAATTCAATAGCCGGTCCTGTAAAAAGATAAGATGAGATCATTAATAAGAAACCTAAAATACCCAGAGAGAAGTTATTAACGATCATTTCAAAACCAGCTGGAACTTTTCCGTGAATGGCCTTATCAAACTTTTTAATAATCCAGCCACCCAGTGGTCCAACAATCATTGCCCCCAGGAACATCGGGATATCTGCACCTACTATTAAACCAAAGGTACCAACGGCACCCATTACTGCACCTCTTTTACCCCCAACCATTTTACCCCCAGTATAAGCAAGAAGTAAAGGTAGTAAGTAATTAATTGCCGGACCAACTATGTTAGCAAGACTCTCATTGGGGATCCAACCTGTAGGTATAAACAAAGCTGTTAAAATACCCCAGGCGATAAAGGCGCCAATATTAGGTAAAACCATATTTGTTAAAAATCCACCAAATGCCTGAACTTTAGCACGAATACCAGAAGACTGATCTGGAGATGGAGCTATATCTTTCATATTTATCACCTTTCTTAAAATAATTTTTTAATAAATTTTGATGATCTATCAAAATTACTCTTCTACTGTTTTAATAAGCTCTATTAACTCTTTTTCACTTTCAACATTTTTAAACTTAGTCAAAACTTCTTCATCAGCTAAAATAGAAGATAAGTCAGCTATTAATTCCAGATGTTCAGAATTATCCTTTGCTGCCAGCACAAAGATTATTTTGACTTCTTTCTCTTCGGGATATTCTACTGCTTTTTCCAGCTTTAAAAAAGACATCCCTGTTTTATTAACACTTTCTTCATCCTTGGCATGAGGCATAGCAATTCCAGGCACTAAAACAATATAGGCACCATACTCATGGACATTATCAATCATTGACTTAATATATTTTTCTTTGATAAAATTCTTGGCGAGCAATGGCTCTGCTGCTATTTTGATTGAATCTTCCCAGGATGAAACTTCTCCCATAAATTTAGTATTCCCCTTTAAATATTGACCTAACATTTCTTCACCCCTTTCATTTTTAATATTCAGACAGATATTAAGCCTCGTTTTTAATTAACTCTCCAATTTCTGTATTCTTGTTATGAGACAAGAAATATTTCAGTAACCAGGACATGTTTTTCACCAGTAAATATTTAAAAGAACAGGGTATTCTCATACCCTGAAATTAATTATTCTGTTGTAGACTTCATTTTCAGGTTCAATTAGATGACATCCTGCTTCATAATCTGGCATACAGGCAAAAAAGCCCAGTGATGTTTTTCCAAAAATAACAGTAATACTGGAAAGGCTTTCAACTCTAATCTCAATATAACTGCCGTAATCCTTAAACTGAACTATCCTGCCAGGCCATTTTTCTTTCTGATAATAGCAATTAAAAGTCATAGCGGACAGCTCCTTAAGTATAAAAGATTTTTTCATTAACTTTTTTTAAGACATCGGCTGTAATAATTGATTTTTTGTTTTTAAAGCACTCAAGTAGAGCAACATAACAGGCCTGGTTGATCTTCCGGGGAATCCCGGAGGTCATACTATGAAGTACAGGATAGCATTTTTCATCGATAATTCCATTCTGCATTCCGGCAGCACTGAACTGATAACTGACATAATCTTTAGTTTCCTCCAGAGAAAACCCTGTACATTCAAGAAATAGAGAAACTCTCTGTTTCATGGGGATTGTCATACTCAGGTTAAGGTTTCTGTTTAAAAGCTGAGGCAGTCCTGCCAGAATTAAAGAAAAATTAGCCCCCTCATCATAAAAACTTCTCAGCTCATCAATCATTTCAATAGAAAGACTGTGAGCTTCATCAATAATAACACAGTTAAATTTGCCCTGAGCATTTTCTTCATGGAAAAAATCAATAATCTGCAGCCTAATATCATCAGCCTGAAAAGCAGGTTTTAATCCCATTTTAACAGCCATTGTTTTGTAGAGTGCTTTTTTCTTTGGCTTTGATAATTCAAGATGAACCACTCTAAATTCAGCCGGATCCAGTTCATTAACAGCATAAAATATAAGGGAGCTTTTCCCGCTGCCAGATGGTCCACTGACAACAGCTATCTGTCTTGAATTAAAAACAGTTGATAAAAAAAGAAGATTATCTTCAAAAAGAGCTGACTTAAATGAATTTTTTTCTCTTTTTAAAAAGGGGATCTTTTTTAAGCTAAAATGTTCTGCAATAGAAGTATTAATACCGATCATAATTTTAAGCCTCCTTTAATTTTTCCAGATAAATATTTTTAATTTGAGCCAGATAATAGAGAAAATTATCATTAAAGTCAGGTGTTTTATCTTTGATATCATCAACAATATCAATCAATAAATCTTTATTAAATTCTTTAAATGTCTGCCACAGCTCATAGAGTTTGCCCTTTTCTGCATAGGAAAGATTTTTAATTCCTAAAGCAGTAGAAATAATATCCACAAATTCCTGCCGTTTTAAAGCCTGAACTTTTTCTTCAGCAATAATATGACCTGTAGTATTAACTTCAGCAGCAGTTTTTTCTTCAGGATCGTCTCCTGCAGCCTGAAGCTGGACTTTTTCTTCCAGCGGGGTATTTAGCTGTTCTTTAAGATAATCCTGATAATTGCTTTTGATATTTTTAAGATATTCTCTGCTGATGGTAGAATCAACGGCTGGATCTTCTTCAATACTGGCCACTGATTTATGTTTTTCTTTTTTTAGGTCAATAACTCGGGCTAAACCATAATATTTATCCTGATAGTAAACATGCACATTATCCAGATGAAAAGGATTGTATCTGATTGCTATCTTTTTGTTAACCAGCCTGCCATCAATGGCATACTGATTCCCATTAAAGGAGATAACACCATACTTGCTGACTGTTCTTTCTGCAAAGTGCATAAACGCCTGATCAAGCTGGACTGGAGAAAAATAGCGAAGGCGGCGGCCTGATTTTAAAGAGCTTTCCCATCTTTTAGCCGGAGTAGTCCCCAGAGATGAATGAACTTTATCATTGTATTCTGTCTTTAACCAGGCTGAAAATAGATCATTAAGCTCAATAATACTGCTGACTCTGTTGTTTTTTATCTCAGTTAGAAAAGAACTCTGTACATACTGCCAGAATTTCTCAACTTTGCCTTTTCCACTTGGCTGGTATGGCTTGCTGTATTTAACAATAATACCCAGCCTGGCACAGATCAACTTAAAATCATTTGATATGTAAATTTTTCCATTATCGACATACAAATTATCCGGAGCTCCAGACTTAATAACTGCTTTTTTTAAACTGTCTTCCAGTCTTGTTAATGTGGCATCAAAGTAAAACTGGGCATGAGTTACCCGGCGGCTGTGATCATCAATAAAGCCAATCAGATAACACATTCTTTTTTTACCATTTTCATCAGGAAGATAAAATGCTGACATAACATCTGACTGCCACATCTCATTAATCTGTTTTTTCTGATGTTTTAAATAAACTCTACTGCTGTTTTTAAGACTTTTAGTGGTATAACCGTAGTGATTTAAAATCCGATTAACTGTTCTCACCTGTAGTGAATCTTTTTCAACTTTTCTGGCCAGTTCTAACATGGTGATAATTTTTCTGGCTGAGCGGGAAGGTAGTTCTTCCTTTAAACTTAATATGTCTTTAATGTATTGATCTGGAACCGAGGGATGTGTTCCTTTGTTTTTGTATCTTTTGGGTTTTAACCCCTCAAACCCATGCTTTTTGTAATTCATGTAGTAGGTATAAATCGTCCTGTAATGAAAAGTTACCATCCTCTGATTTACCAGATCATTAAACTCAGTTTTAGCAAGTTTTTTTGCAGCAGCATCAATCTGACCCTTCGGTGCATTGAGCATGGGAGAAATTACACTGAAGCGGAAAAAGGCTACTGCATCTTCTTTTTTAATACTGTTTTCAAACAATTAAATCACCTCCATTGATTTTTGCTAGTATCATCATACCGGAAGTGATCTTTAATTAAAATAAAGGTTTTGTTGCTGTCTAAAATGAATAAATTACCATTTTATGAACTGGAATATAAAAAGAAAAGACCCGAAAGGATATTAAAAATTGCAAACGTTTTTCCTTTTAATGGGAAGATATTCTTTTTAAAAGGATATAAGGGGAATTATGGCAGATGAAGGTCAAAAAATTCTCTTTTTTTATCTTAAGAATTTAAAGATCCTGTTTAAATTAACCAGTACTCCAAATTCTCCGGCTCCATCAATAAATATTTGACCGGTTCTATAAAGCTCAAAAACTGCCGGGTAGCGATAACTATCTAAAGTATTGATTAATTCAAAAAAACTGATTGGACTATCATACACTTCGGTGTAAAGGGAGTTTAAAACACTGGCATAGTTGTTTTGAATACAGGAACTATTCAGTCTCTGACAGGCTCTGGCTAAAAGATCTTCTGAAGAAAGTCTGCACTCTAAATCATTGATGGCGGTAAAGATATCCTCACCCTCTCTGATATTTTTACTGATATACTCAAGTGTATCAACAGAAACTCTGTTGTATTTAATGATAAAAGATGGAAAAACACTGAGATAAATTTTCACCTCTCTGCCATCAATAATTGCTGTCTGCTGCAGCTTTTGAATTTTAATTCTTGAGTACTCAAGATTGCCGTCAACAGTGTAATATATCCCTCTTTCAAAGCATCCATTCTTCTTGAGATTATCAGTTTCTGGTATTTTTGCTTCTTTACGCAGCTCATCTAAGCTCAGATTTTCTAAAAATAATTCATAATCTTCTTCAAAAGACTTGTAATTTATATCAAATTGTAATATGATGTTTTTAATAGGTTTTGTGATATCTTTATTATATACCAGAAGGTGGTTCTTCTGGTATATTTTTTTATCCTAACAGGAAATATATGTTAAATAATCTTACTGTTGTAGATCATGTCCTAAAATATATGATCTACTGCTGAATTTTATGTCTTGTAACACATCATTTATATATTCTTTAGCTTTATTTACTGCCTGGTGTGCATTCCTTCCAGCTTCCAGCCTTCTTTCCTGAGAGCAGCCTTCATATGAAGTTGTCTGCTTTCTCTGTGTTTCCATCGAGTTGTTCAAATCTAAGAAACCTCTTAATGTTTCATCCTTCAATCGATGTATATATCCATCAATCTACTATGACTTCTGCTGCATTCTGACAGTTAATCTCTTACATTACTGCAGAGTTTATTGCTTAGAAATTCATCACCACAATTTACTGTCAGACCTTCCCTGGTTAAGAATATTTACTTTCACTTCATCTATCCGCTGTATTTACACTTCCTGTCTTGAATAGTTTTGGGCTTTGTTTTGTTAAGCAAACTCATCCCCAGAATTGTGCCTTCTATACAGTTCGTATTCCTCAGACCGAAGCTTTGCCTCCAACTTCCTTCAGATTCCATCTCACGATGGACACCCTTGTCTTCAGCTAGTGGTTGGCACTATTAACCCCCACATCAGACTTTCACTGATTAGCAAATATTCATGCCAGGCAAACTTAAAAAACCCTGCTGTTTAAACAGCAGGGTACTTGTTTTATCTAGATTTTATTTTAAAATATTCAAATTTATTCAGATACGCTAACCGGATTAGTCCAGCCGCGAGCTTTTTCTTCGTTTTCTTCAACCCATTTTCGGGCAGCTTCTTCTTCTTCCATTCCATCTTCGATCCAGGCCATAACTTCAGCTACTTCATCAGTGGTCATTCTAAAGTCATGGAAGAAACTTACTACTTCCGGATGTTCCTGAGCTAGCTGTGGGTTGTGGAATGTATAAACATTTTCTTTAGAACCATAAACATTATTAGGATCTTCTAAAAACTTAAGATCAAACTTGGCAAATTTATAGTGGGGTCGCCAGCCTGTTACTACAATCCATTCTTCTTTTTGAATTGCACTTTCTAAAGAACCAGTCATTGCAGGTCCACTGCTTGTTAAAAGATCAAAATCTAAACTATATTCTTCAATACCTTCTCTAGTTGCCTCCATTACTCCAGCACCAGGTTCAATTCCTGTGATCTGGCCATCAAACTTATCACGATGTTCATTCAATTCTTCTATAGAATCAATATCAACATATTCCGGGACCACAAGTCCTATCCTTGCACCTTTGTAATTAGGTCCAGTTTTAATAATATCATCTTTATATCTTTCAATATAACTTTGATGTGTCAGCGGCAGCCAAACTCCCATAAATGCATCAATATCACCTTCAGCTAAAGCCGCATAAATTGGACCAACTCCAACCATTGTTGTCTCTACATTATAATTCATCATTTCTTCCAATACTTCCACAGCAACCTGAGTCTCCGCAACTGTTCCAGCCCAGTTTACATAACCCAGTTCAATTGTATTATCCTGAGCCTGTGTCTCTGTTGGCAGCAAAGCCATTCCTGTCATCAGCAGTGTTATAATCATCAGCGAAGCAAAAATCGTTCTAATTTTTTCCATAAGTAAAAAACCCTCCTTAAAAGTTTATTGTCTTTTATGAGCATTTTTGACCTTGTATAAGATTGTAATTTGATTAGAAGCGATTTGTTCTTTTAGAGAATAATTTGCTCCTGTTTGCTCTTTCAACCACTTTTTATTATAACAAAACTAAAAATAATATCAAGTTTATAGATAAATATAGGTACCAGATACCAGAAATCTTTTTAGGTACCTGGTACCTATCGTCATTTACTTTGATTCCAAAAAATCAGGCTCAAAAACAAGAACTAAAGCCGGAAGAATCAACAACCCTCCAATTAAACAGGTGGCAATAGAAACTGTTACTAAAAAGGCAAAGAATTTAACCGGTAAAAATCCGGAAACAAAAAGAACTGAAAATCCAACTATTACAGAAAGAGCATTGAAAGTTATTCCCCGGCCTGAAGTTGTTAGAGTCTTAACTACCGCCTCTTTTTTGGATAAATTTCTTCTTTCTTCGCGATAGCGCCAGAGAAAATGAATGGTATAATCAACTCCGACTCCGATCATTATCGAAGAAAGCATAGTGGTAATCATATCGAGTTTGATATTTAAAAAGCCCATCAGCGAAAATAAAAAGACTAAAGCAGTTATCAGAGGAACTGATGTATAAACACCGGCTGTAAAAGATTTAAATAAAAGCATAACTACAGCTGCAACCAGGATTATTGAAAGAAAAAGACTGATTATCTGGCCTCGAACCACAGCATTAACCAGCTCAGACAGCAGATCACCAAATCCACCTATCAGAGGGAAAGTGCCAGCTTCATAATTTTGAGCCTCATTTTGAATTTTATTGAGAACTCCTCTTATTTCTTCCGTGCTGTTAGTTTTAATTCTAGCGGTTATCAAAGCATTTTCTTCTCTAAAATCAATCAGTTTATCAAGATCACCTGACATTGAAAAAAGAAGTAAATACTGAGATAAAGCAGAATCTGCTTCCGGTATTTTTTCAAATTCTGGCTGCCCATTGTGGAGTTCTTTATTCATAGTTCTAATTATTGTAGAAACTGCGCTTACTTCTCCTACATTCTTAAATTCTTCAATTGCCAGCTCAAAATCACTGATTTTCTGCATCATCTCCGACTGAGTAATATCACCCCTGGCAACTACAGAGATAGAATTTGCACCACCAAAATGCTGATTTACTATTTCTGTGGCCTGCACAATCTCAGACTCTTTTTCATAGAAATTAATTGGGTTGGTGTCAACCTGCATCTGCAGCATCCCGGCTGAAAGAAACAGAATAATTAAAACACTAAAAATTAAAATCCTTTTAGCGTTTTTGCCAACCAGATTAGCGATTTTAAACAGGATCCTGTCTATAATTCCTTTTCTGTTGATTTCTTTATTATTTCCAGCCCCAAGCCCATAATTTTTGAGTGGAGTTTTAACTTGTAGCAGAGATAAAACTGCCGGGATAAATAAAAGGCTGGCTAAAAGTGCAAAAGTAATTCCGACACCTGCCAGCACTCCCAGTTCTCGAGCCGGAACAATAATATGACTGGAAAGTGAAAGCAGACCAACAATAGTTGTGACTCCGGCAGCAATTACTGGAGCTCCCAGCTTTAAAACAGAATTTCTACTTAACTGAACTGAATTTTTCTGCTCAACTGCCAGTTCCTGATAAGCTGCAATAATATGAATTCCGTAATCATTGGTTACCGCAATTAGAATAACCGGTAAAATAACTGTCATCAGCTGAAACTTCCAGCCCAGAAGCGGCAGCAGAGACAAAGAAAAGATTATTGACATTATAACAACTGTAAATGGTAAAATGACACCCCGCAGCTGTTTAAAACAGAGGAAAAGAAAAATCAACATAATAACTAAGCCCAGCGGCATTAAAAGCCTCATATCCTGCTGCATAATTTCTGCATTTAAGGCTCTTATGATTGGCAGTCCGGACTTTAATATACTTTCTTCAGCTGGAAATTGTTCGTCTGCTTCTGCCAAAATAGTATTAATTTTTTTCTTGATCTCTGCATCATCAAAGTCTTCAGCCAGTATAACAGCAATATTAACTGCCTTAAAGTTTCTGGCAAAAATCGAACCCATGACCAGTTCGCTATTTGCAAGCCGCTCTCGCAAATTTTCTTTTCCAGCCGCGTCTGTTGGAATCGTACTGACAGCGCTTTCTATCAATAATTCATCATCTCTACCCTCAATAATATTTACTGTAAAGGGACTGTTGACCTTATCAACTTCTGCCAGTTTTTCTAATTCGTCTGAAATAAAACGAAGTTTCTTGAGCAGTTCAGCCTCCAGCACATCTTCTGCCTCTACTGTCAGCATAACCATTTCTGTACCACCAAAAATGTTTTCAATCTCTTCTATTTTAGTTCTAGAAGGCATCGACTCCGGAATCTGACTCTTAATTGCTGTATCTACCTCGATTGCCTGTAAATTATAAAGTGAAAAAAGTGTTATTAAAATAAAGATTAAAATTACTGGAAGCGGATGTTTAACTGCCAGTGATGAAATTTTTTCTATTATCTTCTGCAGCATTCAGATCAGCTCCTCTGCTAAAAGTATTTACTTAAAGAAAGATAGATAAGTTCCTGATTTAGTCGATTTAAACTGCTTTCTCTTTTCTGATTAAGCTTAATAACGGCTCCACTTTCAAAATCAAGGCCTTCATTTAATGAAAAGATAACTTTCGGCCGGACCAGAGACATTCCTGCTTTAAGGTCAGAAATCAAATTGAGCTCCCAGTTATGAAAATTGGCAAAAGGTTTTTCGGCCCTCAAAACCAATAATTGATTTGCCTCAGACTGAACAGGAGGCAGCTGCTGGTAATAATACTGTCCCAGAAGATAAAGATTATTATCGAATTTATAATCCAGACCAATGATTAACTCATTGGTGTTTTCCAGCCTGGAATCCTGATAATCACTGTAGACAACTTCGGAAAAAAGGCCTATATTTTTGCTGCTAAAATCTCCCTTAAAATCAAATCCAATTTTATTAACTTCCGGATAAAAATTACTTGCTCCTGGAACTGTCTGCAGGCTATTACCGCTAAAAACAGAGGCAGCAAGATCATAACCCCGCCAGCGCCTGCGGATTAACTGGACTGCAGTCTGCAGTTCATCAATTTCTGCATGTTGAGTTAAAACCCCTGTCAGCTGCCAATTAAAATTAGGATAATAGGCTGCTCTGATTCCATCAACTGCCTCCCGACTCTGAAAAGGATCAATTGCACCCTGATCAATTGGATTAAAATAATTGAGAGGATTAATGTTATAGGAACTGCCCCAGCTAAAATTCTGTCTACCCAGCCTCCAGTCAATCTTTGCTGTATAATAATTTAGATAGGCTTCTTTAAATTCAAACTCAAATTCTCTCTCTTTTTGATCCTGCTGATAATAGCTTTCTAAAGTTAAAGCACTTTTTAAATAATAGTTTAAATCAGAACTTAAATCCTGCTGAAAGTCTAATTCCAGCCAGCTCTGGTCCTGCCACCTTTCTGATTCCTGTTCATAAATTACTGAAGTGCTCAATTCTCCGCTGTAAGAAGCTGCACTCAGATTAAATGAAAGGATAAGGCTTAAAATTAAAGTCAAAACTAAAATAGAAAGTAAATTATTTAGTTTGATTTTTGGGCTGATATTTTTCATTATTGCTTACCTCCTCTAAATTCTGCAGACTAATTGACTTATTGACGCTGCAGATAGCGGGTTGTAAAGATACCGGGGTCAAGTTCTGGATCAAAATCTACTTCCACCAGCTTTAAAATTGTCCTGCTTTCTCTCTGAACATTTTCTACCTCTATTCTGCGGGCCAGTCGGTTACCATCAATTTCGTCAAAGTTACTTAAGGTGATAACCTTTAACAACTCCTCCTGCTGATCGTAATACTCTATTTTCTCTGCCAGCCAGAGGTCTTTTCTGACCCACATTTTGCCATAGCTGTAGTCAATATCCGGATCAGTAATCTTCAGATGTAATTCAATTATCCCAGTATCTTCCGATATGATTTCTGCCTGATAATTATCTCTAAAATTGGCTCCACTAAAAATACTGAGATCATTATAAGTTAAATCTGAGCCCACAAAATTACCATTTTTCTGACTCCCGGATATTTTCCTGACCGAACCCAGTGCTGGTAAATAGAGATACATATCTTCCTGATTATTGGTCTGATCATCCAGGAGCAAAAAGGCGGTGCCGCTGATATCAGCAGGTTCAGTAAACTGCATTAGAGACCGCTCAACTTCTCCTTCCAGTCGATAATTATTAAGTTCTCTGCTTCTCATATCACCAGAACTGCTGTATAATTCCATTTCCATCTTCATCTGATGACTGTTAGCCTGCCTTGAAGCTTCTACCTTTTCTAAAACCTGATCTCCATCTAATTCCTGAGCCAGACCGAATTGTGATAAGAAAAAGAATAATATTAGCAAAAATATCGTAATTTTTTTAAACATTTTGGCCTCCTTTTTAATCTGTCCTGATAGTTTTCCAGAAAAATCTGATATGTTTTTGAGTAGCTTTTTTTAGTTCCTCAAAATCATCCAGTTCAAAAAGCAAAAAACGCAGTCTATAATAAATCAGTGTTCCGACAAATTCGTTAGCTGTAAAATCCGGGTCCAAATCACTTTCTATTTTCCCTTGTTCCTGCAGCCTGCCAAAAAAGACTGAAATCCTTTCAATATTATTTCCCATTCTATTCTGCAATCGCTTTTTAACTACTGGATTATTATTTTCTTTAAGCATCATTTTTAAAAGTTTGACTTTCTTTTGATTCTGCATCTCTTTAATTACAATGCTGCCAAAATAATTAAGAGTTCCCAGAGGATCCAATTCTGCTTTCTGAAATTTATTTTGAAATTTTTCGGATTTTAAATTCAGAGGAGCCAGGTAATTAAATAATTCCGAAAAGATTTCCTCTTTGCCGCTGAAGTGATTATAAATTGAGCTGCCCTTAATTCCAACTGCTTTTGCAATTTCCCGCATTGAAGTACCGTGATAGCCCTTTTCTGCAAATAAGTCTAATGATTCATTTAAAATTTTTTCTCGGGTAGAGTTCACTTTTCCACCTCCAGTTTAAAATTTCATTTATTAATTGCCTTATTTCTATCATCTATCATAGTTTAATTATAACTAACGTTTGTTAGTCTGTCAATAAATATTTTTACTAAAAGTGGATCAAACTGAATCCCGGAGCTTATCCTTAACTCTTCGATGATTTCCTGGTCACTCATTGCCTTTTTGTAATTTCGTCCGTATTTCATTACATCATAGGCATCAACTAGGGCAATTATCCTGGCTGCCAGAGGTATATCTTCCCCCTTTAAAGCCAGGGGATAACCACTTCCATCCCACCACTCATGATGAGTTAATATTCCTTCCGCTACATCGACCATGTCTAAAGAAATATAGGCAATTTGAAAACCTGTCACCGGATGTTCTTTGATCTGCTGCCACTCATTTTCATTTAAAGGTACATCATTAAATAAAATATCATTCGAAATAACTATTTTTCCCAGATCATGAAGCTCAGCCAGCAGCATCAGATCCTCCAGCTTATCTTTCTCAAGCTCTAGTTCTTCCCCCAGTAGCAAAGCGGTCATTTTTAAACGCTGACTGTGCAAATATGTATTATAGTCAGCTTCCTTAATCATCTTTTTCAAGAGACTGGAATAACTGTAACCAAAATTTATACTTTTAACATAACTCAAACTCTCCATTTGTCTTTTCCATCCTCCTGTCTTTAATAAAATTACTTCCCGGCATTTCTTTTACCCTTTTTTTTAATTCTGCTGCTCGGTCACTAATTTCCAGATGATTTTTTAACTTTCGATCACTATTCGAAACTATCGCAATTGAAATTGAAGTCAGAGGGGTATTAACAATCTTATGCTGACGATCAGGGCAAACAAGATATCCTCTCAATAAGTCTTTGCTTTTAAAAAATCTACAAATCCCTAAATCAAATTTTTCAATGATTAATTCTGCCAGGTATTCATCATCTTCAGCCGCAGTGATTATTACAAAATCATCTCCTCCAATATAACCGAGAAAAGTCTCACCCATAATTTTTCTGGCACAGTTATTAAGTACTTCCGCAGTGTAATTAATAACCTCATCTCCTTTACGATAACCATAGCTGTCATTATATGCTTTAAAATTATCAAGATCCAGATAAAGAACAGAAAACTTTTCTCCTGTGGACGCCTCATCGCTATTTTGGAAACTTTAAGAACTGACTCATCAAAATCTATAATCAGCGGCTTACTATCCATAACTGCGTTTACATTTTTCTGCATATATAGATTATAGCCAAATCTGCTGCCCAGACGATAAAAAAGCTTATCTCTCATAACCAATCCAGCTGCCCGCTCTTCTTTAAGTACAACAATACTCTGGATATTATTGAGATTAAAAATGTCTACCAGATTTTTGGTCCTGGCAGAGATTGGCACTGTCACTCCTCTATTTTCTCTAAAGACATCTCCTGCTTTTATCGATTTCATTTCCTCACCTACTTTAAGCAAAATTCACTTCTCCTTTCCTAAATTATTCTTTAAGTCAATCATATCGCCCTATTATTACAGTATTGTAACTTCTAAATTAACAGTATGTAAATAATTTTCTGAAAATGTTAAATGCTTTTTAGAAATTATTCTTTATAAATAATACAATTATAAGTGGAATTAATTTTGGGTTTTTTAATTACAAAATTATGGAGGTAATATATATGAAAAAGAAAGTTTTTTTGCTTGCATTAATCTTGATTTTTGCTTTATCACTTTCAGTTCAGGCACAAATTAGAGTTGGTCAGTTTCCACAGAATGTAGAGGATGAATATGTCTTGAGCCCTGAAAATATTGAAGTTGAAGTCTGGCAGCAGAATCTTGATGTCCCCTGGGAACTAGTTTTTCTGCCTGAAAGTAATCGAGCCTTAATTACCGAAAGAGGTGGCAGAGTTCTGCTGGTTGAAGACGGCTCGCTGCAGGATCAAAGTTACCTGGAATTATATATTGATTCTCGGGGAGAGGGCGGTTTAATGGGAATGGCACATCACCCCGATTTCCCAGAAACCCCATATATTTATCTGATGTATACCTACACCAGCAGTAACGGTGAGCTATATAATAGAGTTTCCAGATTTACTGACCAGGGTGATCAGGCAGTTGAGGAAGAAATTATTA
Source organism: Halanaerobium sp. (assembly GCA_003070825.1). Classification (GTDB taxonomy): domain Bacteria; phylum Bacillota; class Halanaerobiia; order Halanaerobiales; family Halanaerobiaceae; genus Halanaerobium. Next base: position 19,836 of record QBLP01000045.1, read on the forward strand.
TTGATCAGATTCCAGCAGGAAACAATCATAATGGAGGTCGTATTGCCTTTGGGCCGGATGGAATGCTTTATATTACAACTGGAGAAACCTTTACCCGAGAAATTGCACAGGATTTAGACAATCTGGGAGGAAAAATTCTGCGTCTTACTCCAGATGGTACAATTCCGGATGATAATCCATTTGGAAACTCTCCTGTCTACAGCCTTGGCCACCGCAATCCCCAGGGAATTGACTGGCATCCAGAAACCGGAGATCTCTTTATTTCTGATCATGGTCCTTCCGGTGAAGATGGTCTAAGAGCAAAGGATCGAATCAAAGTTGTTGAAGCAGGAAGTAATTTTGGCTGGCCGGACAAAATCGGTTATTTCGAAGATAGTGAATATGCAAATCCACTCATTATGTGGGAAGATACTGTGCCACCTTCTGGAATGACTTTTTATCGTGGAGATTTATATGTCGGAACTTTAGGCAGTGAGTCTCTAGTTAGAATTGGATTTAGCAGAAATAATGATAATTTTAAAGTTGATAAAATAGAACATCTATTCCGTGATGCCAACACTTCTATTTACGGCAGGATTAGAACTGCTGTGGTTGGCCCGGATGGTTACCTTTACTTTCTAACTAATAATCGAGATGGTCGAGGTCGTCCCCGCGAGAATGATGATCAGATTTTGAGATTTAAACTGGATGAATAAGCACAAATAAATCTATATTCTAGAAGAAAGCTGATGTTAGAGCTGCTGATTGGGTTGAGAATTTCATCTAAATGTGAGATATGATAAAATATAAATATGAAGTCAAAAACTAATTATCATAAGGAGTGAGAAAATGATGGATTCCCAACTCAAAAAAGCAGTGATTAATCACCAACAGGAAGAAATTAAAGAATATCTCAAGGAGCTAAAAAGTGATACAAGTTTTTCGCTGGCCTCATTGATTGAAGGTTTCTTACCATTAATGCTGATGGAATGCAGCCTGCGTTATGGATCTTTTCATTTTGTCAAAATGAGTCTTTTTTTGAGAGAACTTTCTCAGAAAAATTATTTTTCCAGAGAATCTGAACTGGAAATTGCCAGGGTTGTAATGCTCGGTTTATCAGAAAGACATTTTATTAATCTTAAAGCAGATAGTAGCGGTTATAAGGAAAACGAGGTTAATCAAAGAACCTATAGTAAACTGATTGAAGAAATAAATAATGGGAACTCCCATAACTCCTTTTATTATGCGCTTGGAATTCTGGAACACCAACCTGAAAAGCTAAAAGAGTATCTTATTAACCTTGGTATGGAAAGAATTCCGGATAGCCTGGGCCACAGTGTAAGCTGTTTTTTTCCTGTGATGAGAGATCTGGTCAATCATCACAAAGATGTTTCAGCAGCTGGAGTTTTAAGTTATGTAATGTATCTCTGCCGCTTCAGCTACCAGAGTAAATATAATTCTGATCAAGTAAAAAACGAAAAACCAGCTCCAGACAATCTAGAAGAACTCGGTTTAAGGGCAGCTTCAGGCAGTGGAATAGTTAACTTACACCATATGATTACTTATTACACCTTTTTTATGCTGGAAGATAGCTCATTTTATCAAGAGCTTCCTCCCTACATCATCCTGGAAAATTACTTTGGCAGTAAAAACATTGAGCAAAAACGCCTGGAACTTGCTAAAAATAATCAAGGAAAAACTCAAATCGCAGAAAATTATCATCAGTTTAAAGATAATTTCTCTCTGAAAAGTTATCAAAATGATTTAGATTTCCTCTTCCATAATCTTGCTGAGAATTATAAAAAAACTATTAGTCATCTGCATCAACTGTTTGCTGAATATTATAATCCACACTGGAATCCCCATTACTATACTGGTCTTTACTGTGCACTGGGGCTTTATAAATCAGAAAAAATTAAAAACAATAAAGTTAAGAAAATGGCTGTAATTCAGGCAGTTGAATATTTTGCGGATAATGTGCTTTAAGATAATAAAAAGCCTTCTTAACTTTTTAAAAAGTTAAGAAGGCTTGTATAGGCAGCCATATCAATATTATCATAAGAAATTATTGATATATCTTCTGGAATATTTAAGCCTTCTTCATGAACAGCTCGCATAATTCCAATTGCCATTTGATCACTCGCTGCAAAAATTGCTGTCGGAAGCTCTTCTTGCTTTAATAACTTCTGAGTGGCTCTATAGGCCGGTTCTTTTTCCCAGCTGCCATCAATAATCCATTTGTTTTTCCATTCTAAATTGTTTGCTGTCATTGCCTTCTTAAAACCTAAAAATCTTTTTTCGTGATAAAAGTCAGGTGCTGATTTTTCTGAAAAAGATCCTCCAATAAAAGCTATATCCCGATGTCCCTTATTTATTAAATATTGAGTCAAATCATAACCCGCTTTTTCTCTCTCCACTAAAATGATATCTCTATTTAAA
>QBLP01000320.1 GCA_003070825.1 Halanaerobium sp.
TTTTAAGAGGACTTGGTTACCAGATAAGTTTCTTTAGAATTTTAACTCTGCAGATACTGGTAGTTTTTATAATGTATTTTGCCCCTACTCCTGGAGCGGCTGGAATTGCAGAAGGTGGTTATTCACTACTGTTTGCAAGATTTGTTGATCAGAGCGATCTTTTCCCACTGCTTTTTTACTGGAGATTTTTCAGCAAATATATTGGTATACTGATCGGTGTCTTTGTCTTTTTCTTCTTAATAATTAGAGGGGGGATAGATAGTGAAGAAGAGTAAGCTATATTTATTTATTTTAATCATTATTATTTTAATTTTATTTACATATAAAATTTACGCCCCCTACACAATTCAGGATTTTAATGCAGTAAATGTTAGAAATATGGACTTAATTAAAAATAATATTGATGACGAAGAATATTCTTTTGCGGTTGTCGGCAATATTGAAAATTCAATCGCTATTTTTGATAACCGAATTTTAGAAAAAATTAAAGCAAATAATATGGATTTTATTCTCTCAACAGGAAATAACCTGCGGGATGGAGATGAAAGTAAATATCGAGTTTTTGAACTTGAGCGGGCAGAAGAATATGAGAAAAAATTTGTGGTGATGAATAAAACACCTCTTAAAGTCGAAAGTGAGTATCTTAAAGATGAAGATGAGCCGGGTTATATTGAATCAGAGAGTTTAAGAAAATTTTATCAGGAAACATTCAGCAGCTATAATGTTGATTCAGTCTTTTCATCTAATATTGGAATATTTTATCAGCAAGAAGTTGGCGGAGTAAATTATTATGTCAGCGGAGGTGCTGGGGGAGAATTAATTTTTGACAATCAGAAAAGTTTTTATCACTATCTTTTAGTTAATGTTTCAGATAGTGGAGTAGAGGTAAGTGTTGAGCAGCTGGAAAATAACCCCAGTGTTTTTTCAAAATTTCTGGTTAATATCTGGGTTTCACTGCAGTCCTTTTTCTATGCAAATTATATCAATATTTTACTGGTCTTATTTATTGGTTTAACAATCTTTTATATTCTGCACCGAGAAATCAATAAAGAAGTGGATTATTATCGGGATTTTGCCTATGCTAACCATGAAATTAAGGATCAGAAATTAAAGATAGCAATGTTCACTAATAACTACTTTCCGGTCATAGGAGGAGTTCCAATTTCAATCCAGCGTCTGGCGAAGGCACTGCGGAAAAGAGGACATCAGGTAAAGATTTTTGCACCTGAATATAAGGAAGAAACTGAGGATGAATCAAATATTATTCGCTGTAATTCACTTTATCATTATGAAGAAGCGGGTCTGGCCTTTCCGGTAACAAATATTTACTCACCTCAGATTAAAAGAGATTTTCAAAAAGAAGATTTTGACTTGGTTCATGCTCATCATCCATTCTGGCTGGGGAATAAGGGAAGAAAGCTGGCTGAAAAGTTTAATCTGCCGCTTGCTTTTACCTATCATACTCGTCTGGAAAAATATTCTCATTATGTACCCAATATCTTATTTATGCGCAAGTTTTTCAAAAATCGCCTTTCTCATTTTCTAATTAAAAACTTTGCCAATAATACAGATGCTGTTTTTGCTCCCACAGAATCTACAAAAGAGTACCTGCGTAATGTTGGAGTGAGCAGATTTATTAAAGTAATGCCAACCGGAATTGATTTTGATTATTATGACCGCCCTCAGGAGGAAATTGATGCTCTGAGAGATGAGTTGATTGGAGAGGCAGATCACCTTTTAATCTCTGTTTCCCGGCTTTCTCAGGAAAAGAATCTATATTTTCTTTTAGAGGGGATTAAAAAGCTGAAGGCAAAAAGTGATCTCAACTTTAAATTGATCATTATCGGCAGCGGTTCTGAAAAGGAAAATATTGAGGACTTTATTAATGATAATCAGCTGGAAAAAGATATCGAATTGATTGGTGCTGTAGACTTCAGAGAAATGGCTAAATATTATCTGGCTGCTGATCTCTTTGTTTTTGCCTCAACCACTGAAACCCAGGGGATGGTCTTACTGGAAGCAATGGCTGGGTATAACCCTGTGGTTGCAGTTAAGTCAAGTGGAATTGATGATGTTATAGAAAATGGTTATAATGGTTTTAAAACTGAAGAGGATACTGAAAAATGGAGCAGTGCTGTGGCAAAAATATTAACTGATTCTCAAAATTTCGAAGAAACTGCCCAAAATGCCAGAAAAATGGCAGAGTCATCTTCAATTGAGCAGATGGCAGAATCTGCAGAGGAACTATACTATAAGATACTGCAGCTGAAAAAGTATCAGTAATAGAACTTTCAGGCACCGTGCACCACCCGAATTTTGTCGTTTTATGTCTAAAATAAAATTAATTGGAGGCTGAATAATGT
>QBLP01000321.1 GCA_003070825.1 Halanaerobium sp.
TGGGAGAGAGAGTAAAGATTTTATTTAATAAGAAATATCTATAATATTCAAAAAATAATTATTTTGGATTATTAAAAATTAATTAGAGGATTTCAGCTGAGTTTAAAGAATAATAATTATTAGAAAAGAAAATAATGTTCTCTTTTTAGGTGCTTCTTTAAATTAGAAGATAATAGGGAATCAGGTGAAATTCCTGAACGGGTCCGCCACTGTTAATCAGTAGGCCGATTAATTACCACTCACTCATCAATGGCGCTGGGGAAGGTAAATCGGTAAAGCTGTAAAGTCAGGAGACCTGCCTAAAAGGATAACAGCCATCTTCGAGACAGGACTGGTTGTGGGCTAACTATATCTATTCTGACACCCTCAATGTATCCTTAGGGTGTCATTTTTTGTTTATTTAGCCTTTTTGTCTTAGGTGGCTGTGAGCAGACAAAAAACTCAAGGAGGAATTATTTATGTTAAGAAAAACAGTTTTAGTCATGCTTACAGCACTCTTGATTTTTGTAGTGCCGGTAAGTGCCCAGGAAGAAGTTATGGAATTGGATGAGGTTGTTGTGACAGCAAGTCGTTATCAGGAAAGTATTATGGAGACTCCGGTCAGTATTGAGGTTATTGATCAGGAAGAGATAGAAGAGAGCAATGCCAGGAATTTAGCAGATCTATTGGCCGGTACAGGAGGAATACATATTAAAAATAGTGGAGGCGCCCCAGCTAACCAGGATATTATTATTAGAGGAATGAGGGGCAAAAGAATTCTGGTTTTACTTGATGGGCAAAAGTATAATAATCCTCAGGATGGAAGCATAAACCTTGATTTTATTGATTTAAATATAATTAAAAGAATAGAAATTTTAAAATCTCCAGCTTCTGCTGTTTATGGTGCCAATGCTATGGGAGGAGTAATTAATATTATTACCAAGGAAGCAAAAAATGATGAATTTGGTTTAAAATTATCTTATGGTTCATATAATCATAAAAAGCTTTCTTTATCTAAATCATTTGTTGGCAAAAAGTATAATTTTTTAATTAACTATTCTAAATTGGATTCTGAAGGACATCGTGATAATATAGCACAGCAAAAAGATAGTTTATTTTTAAAATATCAATATAATTTGAGTACAAACAAAAATCTTATTTTTAATTACAAATATAATGATAATCAAATTGACTATCCAGGGGCTGATCCTGAATTTACAGATGCTGTTTTTCTTGCTCAGGCTGGTTCTTTAGAAAACAGTGATCAAAATTTTAAATTCCTATATCAAGAAGAACTTGACAACCTAAGTAGAGAAGTAAGCCTGTTTAATAATCGACAGCAGATGCTTGACTTGTCATATAATGCTGAGACTAATATTGAAAAATGGGGAATTAATGCTCAGCAAACTCATTTTTTAAATAAGCATACCCTAAGTTATGGTGTTGAAATTGAAGCAGAACAGGTAGATTATGATGATCTGTATGATGAGGATAATGTGAATAAAGCAGTTTATATACAGGATAAATATGCGATTAATAAGGTAATTGAAGTTAATTTTGGCTTAAGATATGATAAACATCAAAAATATGGTTCAGAAATTAGTCCTGAATTAGCTTTAAACTATAGTTTAAATAATAACCTTAATTTAGTTGCGGCTGCAGGTAAATCTTTTAGACCTCCAACATATATGGATCTATATTATCCTGGCTTTTCAAACCCTGACTTAAAACCTGAAAAATCAGATTCATATGAAATTGGTCTTAAATATAATGATCAATCATGCAGTAGGCAAATTACTTTCTACAAAAGAGAGATTGAAGACATGATTTCTCCGGATCCGCTAAGTTATTTGCCAGAAAATATCGATTCTGCCTTAATAAATGGTGTGGAATTTAGTGCTCAAAGAAAGATCAAAGATTTTCAGCTAGAATTTAATTATAACTATTTAGATGCTGAAAATGAAAGCACTGGCAAACAAATTGGAGATATGCCCTATCATAAGTACAATGT
>QBLP01000322.1 GCA_003070825.1 Halanaerobium sp.
AGATGTGTATAAGAGACAGATATTCACGGTATAGTAGATGAAATTCTGTTTTTAGAAGATGGAACTGCCGCTTCTTTAGATTACAAATTTGCTAAATATAAAGAGAGAACGTTTTTAACTCATAAATATCAGGCAGCAATGTATTCTTTGATGATTAAAGATAATTACAACATAGAAGTAAAAAAAGCCTTTATTGTTTATATAAGAAGTAAGAGTAAATTGATAGAGATCGAAATAAAAGATGAAATATATAATGATTTGCAGATTATTTTAAATGAAATCATCAATATAATTCAAAAAGGATATTTTCCCAAAAGAACAAAATATAAAAGTAGATGTCGAGACTGCACTTATAGAAATATTTGTATAAAATAGTCAGGGGGAATTAAGGTGGAAATTAAGCTTACAAAATTAAGTTATGAATTAGAGGACGAGCTTCCTGTTAGATATGGACATAAATTGCGAGGTTATTTTGCGAATAAATTTAAAGATGTTTTATTTCATCAGCACAAAAAAGATGGTAGTTTAAGGTATAAATATCCGTTGATTCAATATAAAATCATTGATAATAAGCCTTTAATAATCGGTTTGGGTGAAGGATCAGAAAAAATAATTAATAATTTTTTAGATATTGATGAACTGAGATTTGAAGATGAAATATATATTAATCCTGCGGGAAGATTAAATGTAGATCAGGAAGAATTATTTATTAATAATAATTATGACATGCCAGCCTACAAGTATAATTTCATCACTCCCTGGCTAGGATTAAGTCAAAAAAATTATAAAAAATATAGAAACAATTATCTTGATGCTTCTGCGAAAGAAAAAATGAAATTCTTAAAACGGTTAATTATTGGTAATATACTAAGTTTTGCTAAAGGGATAGACTGGTGGATTGAAGAAGAAATAGTTGTAGAAGCAAAATTAGAGGAGGTGTCAGTTAAATTCAAAAATAAAGAGATGATTGGCTTTAAAGGTTATTTTTTCAGCAATATTTATTTGCCGGAATTTATAGGGTTAGGAAAATCTACTAGCAGAGGTTTTGGAACTATCAGTAGAGAAAAAATTCTTGATTAGGCTTGTTTTAAGACTAGAAATTTTATAAAATATAACTAAGAAAGAGTAAAAATTATAAATTCTGAGGCAAAATTATTTTTCTTGAAAAAACTGAACCTTGATAATCCAATAAATGGCAATTTGGTCAAAATGGTCAAAGTTGCGGGATTTGGTGTAAATTTAGATATTTTTCTAGATTTAATTGGGGATAAACCCTTTAAAAAATTCTAGGAGAAGTGCTTTAATGACTGTTATAAAAGTTAGTTTGAGTTATATCGGGTTCCAATGACTGATCCACTAGAATAAGGATTGAAACTCTAGCAAGCGAAGGTACAAGAACATGGCCTGATGTTCCAATGACTGATCCACTAGAATAAGGATTGAAACCCTGTTTCAGATTTATGATAACTTTTTATTTTGCCAGGTTCCAATGACTGATCCACTAGAATAAGGATTGAAACATATGTCATCTATCATTTGCTTTTGAGTATCAATGTTCCAATGACTGATCCACTAGAATAAGGATTGAAACAAGCATTGTAACAGTTATAATCTAAAGAAAAGAACGTTCCAATGACTGATCCACTAGAATAAGGATTGAAACTATTTAGCTTATATAGAAGCAAGAAAGAAAAAAAGGTTCCAATGACTGATCCACTAGAATAAGGATTGAAACAAAATATAACAGCTAACCAGGGAATGAAGCAGTTAGGTTCCAATGACTGATCCACTAGAATAAGGATTGAAACTTCATTCTTCCCTAAAGATAAAGAAGAGATGGAGGGTTCCAATGACTGATCCACTAGAATAAGGATTGAAACGTTATTTGGTCCCTGAAGGTTGGAGCTGAACAAATATGTTCCAATGACTGATCCACTAGAATATATACCATTAGAAGTAGCTAAAGTTTATGGTGTTCCAATGACTGATCCACTAGAATAAGGATTGAAACCTATATTCATTTACAAATTCCTCCAATTCCCCTGTGTTCCAATGACTGATCCACTAGAATAAGGATTGAAACACTGAGGCTGATGGTATTAAAAAAGTGAATGCAAGTGTTCCAATGACTGATCCACTAGAATAAGGATTGAAACACTATATCTCCTTCATATATTTCTTTGCGATTTTTAGTTCCAATGACTGATCCACTAGAATAAGGATTGAAACGTTATTTGGTCCCTGAAGGTTGGAGCTGAACAAATATGTTCCAATGACTGATCCACTAGAATTACTCAAGATGGTTTAGAGCTCCAATCAAAAGTTCCAATGACTGATCCACTAGAATAAGGATTGAAACTGAGCACAGTTGTGCTTGCCGGATTGGCAAGGGAAGTTCCAATGACTGATCCACTAGAATAAGGATTGAAACACCAGTCAATTATTCGCAAATGTTTATCTCGACTTCGTTCCAATGACTGATCCACTAGAATAAGGATTGAAACTTCATGTGCCCGATAATTTGACCGCAATGCTTGCCGGGGTTCCAATGACTGATCCACTAGAATAAGGATTGAAACTTCACCTTCCTTATATTAATATAATTTTTTAAACAAGTTCCAATGACTGATCCACTAGAATAAGGATTGAAACATTTTAATTTTTGACATTTATTAAGCACCTCCAAAAGTGTTCCAATGACTGATCCACTAGAATAAGGATTGAAACAGAGGAGAATCAGCTGGCATAAATTACTATCAGAAGTTCCAATGACTGATCCACTAGAATAAGGATTGAAACTTTTATAAACAGCAGTTAATGTCTTTTTACTGCCCGTTCCAATGACTGATCCACTAGAATAAGGATTGAAACTTTTTGCGTCGGTTATTGTCGCATTTGCTATCTTAGTTCCAATGACTGATCCACTAGAATAAGGATTGAAACTTTATTGTGCAGCTCGAATTTGGAATTTAAATAAATAAGTTCCAATGACTGATCCACTAGAATAAGGATTGAAACCCACTTCCAATTAAACTGCCAGCTAAACCCGCTGTGTTCCAATGACTGATCCACTAGAATAAGGATTGAAACTGATGGTTCAACAACAGAGGAGATCGAAACATTACAGTTCCAATGACTGATCCACTAGAATAAGGATTGAAACTCATCAATAAATCATCAATTGCACTTTTGCTACCTTTGTTCCAATGACTGATCCACTAGAATAAGGATTGAAACATAACATCTTTTGCCCAAAAATTACCAACTCTAGCTGTTCCAATGACTGATCCACTAGAATACCAATGACTGATCCACTAGAATAAGGATTGAAACACTCGGGCAGTCGAACTCCACCTCTGTCAATTTCCAATGTTCCAATGACTGATCCACTAGAATAAGGATTGAAACCTGGATCACTAAACCAGTAAAAAATATTACTCTTTTGTTCCAATGACTGATCCACTAGAATAAGGATTGAAACAAAGTTGTGTAAAATATGGGTTATTGTCAGAAGATGGGTTCCAATGACTGATCCACTAGAATAAGGATTGAAACTGAGTTTGAATATGATTATATTGACAGAGAAGTTGTTCCAATGACTGATCCACTAGAATAAGGATTGAAACTGAGAACACTAACGATAGTGAATTTGAAATCTATCTGTTCCAATGACTGATCCACTAGAATAAGGATTGAAACTGAGTTTGAATATGATTATATTGACAGAGAAGTTAAAGTTCCAATGACTGATCCACTAGAATAAGGATTGAAACATAACATCTTTTGCCCAAAAATTACCAACTCTAGCTGTTCCAATGACTGATCCACTAGAATATGTTTCAGTTCCAATGACTGATCCACTAGAATAAGGATTGAAACTACCCGAATAATTTTGAAAGTATTTGTTGAATAAAGTTCCAATGACTGATCCACTAGAATAAGGATTGAAACATATTGGATGCGCTCAACTGCGGTCCCCTTGCGGGTTCCAATGACTGATCCACTAGAATAAGGATTGAAACTCAGATGGTTTGATTCCCGATGTAAAATATCTGTCGAGTTCCAATGACTGATCCACTAGAATAAGGATTGAAACAATGCTTCTTTCGTACTATATAATGTAACATTTTGAGTTCCAATGACTGATCCACTAGAATAAGGATTGAAACCCTCATTGCTGAATAATAAAGCATTATCTTCTTGCGTTCCAATGACTGATCCACTAGAATAAGGATTGAAACGGTTCATTATACCTTACTTTGATTTCCCCTCCTCTAAGTTCCAATGACTGATCCACTAGAATAAGGATTGAAACATATCAAATTGAGAGTTTCCTTTGCTGTCCTTATCAGTTCCAATGACTGATCCACTAGAATAAGGATTGAAACGGACTAGAAGGGGTTAGAGAATTGGACCAGATAGAGGTTCCAATGACTGATCCACTAGAATAAGGATTGAAACAGCGTAATCGTTACATCTTGATGGCCTAATCTTTCTTGTTCCAATGACTGATCCACTAGAATAAGGATTGAAACACATCTGGGAATACTAGAAGCTGTGGATGTTTACAGTTCCAATGACTGATCCACTAGAATAAGGATTGAAACAGTCTAAAAACCACTCTTTCATTTCAGTTATAAGTGGTTCCAATGACTGATCCACTAGAATAAGGATTGAAACCTTTGAACAGTTCTGGGAGCATAATGTTCTCCATCAGTGTTCCAATGACTGATCCACTAGAACCACTAGAATAAGGATTGAAACAGAAAGTGTAAAAGGACCGGGCTTGCTGGTTTTGAGTTCCAATGACTGATCCACTAGAATAAGGATTGAAACATATCTGATATAGAGGACCGGGACAGCTTTTTAAATGTTCCAATGACTGATCCACTAGAATAAGGATTGAAACATGTAAATCCAGTTTGGCTGCTTGGGTATGATGAAGTTCCAATGACTGATCCACTAGAATAAGGATTGAAACACTACCTCTGCGCTCGCTCCTACTCCATGCTCCTCGTGTTCCAATGACTGATCCACTAGAATAAGGATTGAAACTTATATAAAATAATGTATTTGAACAATTTTGTATATGTTCCAATGACTGATCCACTAGAATAAGGATTGAAACGATGATAGCACAATCAAACAGATCATTAGGATAAGTTCCAATGACTGATCCACTAGAATAAGGATTGAAACATAGGGGTGCATAAGAATGAGAGATAAAAAAATTCGGTTCCAATGACTGATCCACTAGAATAAGGATTGAAACATCATCGGCATTCAAGAATCCATCGACTTCAACTTGTTCCAATGACTGATCCACTAGAATAAGGATTGAAACTCTCAATATACTTCCGGACCAAATTGTCAAATTCTTGTTCCAATGACTGATCCACTAGAATAAGGATTGAAACGATTCCAAAACTGATTCTCAAAAAATCATCGGCCAGTGTTCCAATGACTGATCCACTAGAATAAGGATTGAAACATGCTGTGATTTTGCAAATTAATCCAGTTAAATTATTCAGATTAAATCAGCCTAAAATAATTAAAATTACAGCATAATTTTCAAATTAAATTAGTAAAAACAAAAATATTTTGCAGATTAAATTAGCAAGGGACTTAAAAATAAGCCCCTTTAATTTGAATAATATTTTTCACTTTAAAATGTATCTTTTTCGCAGGCTTTGAAGACAATTTCCTGGTTTATCTGCTCTGCTTTAAGCTGAAATCCTAAAAGCAGAGAATTAACTGCGATATTGTTAATCAATCTGGGTAGTCCTCTGGATCTCAAGGCAATTGCCTCCAGAGCCTGAGATATGAATATTGGGTGATTTGCTCCAGCAAGTTTAAGCTGGTGCTCAACATATTCTTTGACTTCCTCTTTGTTTAAGGGGTTCAGCTGATACTTCATGATCACTCGCTGATTTAAGGACTGATTATGATTTAAATTTAGCTTGGTCATAAAGTGAGATAAACCAGCTAAAATAAGAATAAATGGATTCTGAGAATCCATAGCAAAATTAAATAAAATACCAAGATCACTTAAAAATTTGTTGGGAGCAAGCTGCATTTCATCTAATATAATAATCGGAGTAATCTTTTTCTCGTTGTAAAACTTTAAGATAGCAGCCTGAACCTGATTAAAAAGGTCCACCTTTCTGAATTTAGGTTCTTCTCCCAGGCCAATGGCTATGCCTCTGTAAAAATCCATTACTGATCCTGTAGATAAGGGAAAATAGATGACCTTAAATAATGATGGATTAACACTGTCAGCCATAGATCTCAGGGCAGAAGTTTTACCACTTCCAGGTTCACCAATAATGACAGCAATGCCTCTTGTTTTTTTAAGATAGTCAAGTCTGGCAGAAAGTTCTTTTAAGTTTTCAGACTGGTAGAGATCTTTAGTTTCAATCTCTTTTTTAAATGGATTATCTGATAAAGAATAAAAAGATTTATACATTTTTGCTGCCTCCTTCAGT
>QBLP01000323.1 GCA_003070825.1 Halanaerobium sp.
CCATAAAGGTCTTTAGTTTTCCCTTTGTAGTAGGGCTGATAATAAATTACAAATTCATCATTTTTTATTGCCTGATCAAGCCTGGCCTCCATTTTAGTAAATTGTTTAATTTCCTGGTTCATCTCCCGGTCAAAAAAAGCGTAATCATTTTTCTTAATATTAATTAGAGCAATTTCGGCATTGGAAAGTAAGCTCTGTGAATTATTACAGTCATCAGGATAAACTGAAATACCAATTCGGGCATTCAGCATAAATGGTTCATTATTATAGATAATTGTATCAGAAAAGATTTCTAATAAATTCTCAGCTGTTTTGTAGATTTCATTTGCAGAATTGAGATCATCTACTATCATGGCAAAATTATCGCCACCCAGGTAAGAAAGATGATTATCAATATCTATTTTAACACATTTTGAATTATTGTCTGCCCTGGCATTGATTTCTTCTGCCACCAGATTAATTAAACTGTAATTGCTTTCTGAATCTGTATATATATCATTTAAATATTTGATGCGGTTAATATTGACTACTAAAACTGCAATTTTTTTATCAGAATTAATTTCAATTAGATTATCAATTTTACTTCTTACAGATTTTCGGTTTGGTAAGCCTGTTATAAGATCATAATTAGAAATATATTCAATTTTTCGCCGCAGTTTTTCGTTTTGAGTAATGTCTCTGCCGACAGATATATAATTAATAATCTTACTGTTGTGATCTTTTATCGGGGTTATAGTCTGTTCAGAATAGAAATATTCTCCATTCTTTTTTTGATTAATAATTACATCGTTAAAGACCTCACCAGACTTTATTGTCTGCCAGAGTTTTTTATAATATTTATTATTGTGCTTATCTGATTTAAAAAGAGATGGTTTTTTACCAATTACTTCATCCTTGCTGTAACCTGTTATCTCTTCAACAGTGGTGTTGGCATATTCAATAACTCCAGATTGATCTGTGATTACAACCCAGTTATCTGTTTTATTTATTGCCTTTACAAGTTTAAGCATTTTCATTTCCTGTTCTAAATCTTTACTTAAATTTTTGGCAATAGAAATAACCTCTTCGACACTTCCATCTTCTTTAATTACAGCGTTATTCCAGCTGCAGTTAATGATGGAGCCATCTTTTTTTATTCCTCGACTCATCAAATCTTGCGGAAGAGAATCCAGTTTATTATTTTTCCACTTCAGCCAGACACCCCTGTCTTCTGCCGCTATAATTGTAGAAATAAAATCTTTGTTTTCTATCTCTATTTTATTCCAACCAAATAACTCTTCTGCTGCCTGATTTAAATCAATGATATCTCCTTCACGATTCCAGGAAATAAATGCTAGAGGGGATTTTTGATAGATTAAATTGAGTCTTTTTTGAGTAAATTTTAATTTCTGGATTATAAATTCTTCATTTTCTATTTCTGACATACAGTTTTCCACCTTTTTAGCGCCAGTATTTTTTCATTTTTGTTCTTAAAAGTTGAAAATCTTCCTTTTCAGGCCACAGTTCTCTATTGTCACTGTCTCTCATTGCTGAAATTAGATTAGCAAATAACTGCTGATCATTAAAATAATGAGCAAAATCTTCTCTTATCTGAGAACGCGCTGAATTGCCATCATAGGGACAGGCACTCTTTTTTATTTCAATTTTTCTTTTGTTAATTTCTGCAGAAATAATATCCTCTCTCAAATATATTAAAGGTCTAATAATTTTTACTCCACTTTTACTCAAAAATCTCTCAGGCTGCAGAGCTTTAAGCTGACCGGAATAAAAAATACTCATCAAAAATGTCTCCACAGCATCATCCAGATGGTGGCCGAAAGCAAGCTTATTATAATTATTCTGCTGCAGATAATTAATTATAGCCCCTTTACGAAAATGAGCACATTTGGAACAGGGATTTTCGGTTTCTGCTTCGTTTATGTAATTAGCAATTTTAGTTTCTATAATATTTAAATCAACATTTATTTGTTCACAAAAAT
>QBLP01000046.1 GCA_003070825.1 Halanaerobium sp.
TGCAATGACTTTTTTATTCTGCAATAATAGGGAATTTTAGTTTGCAACTTTCGGGAATACTACTTTGCAATTCCCGGTAATTTTAGTATACAACAAATAGAGAAGAGCATAGACTATTTAAGAAAATAGCTATTATTTACGATTATAATAACGAAAGATACAATTGGCAGAAAAGAGGTGAAAATAATCAGAAGCTCTTTCCTTAAAATGATATTCATTCTAATTTTAATCACACTAATTACACCACAAATTGAAGCTGAAGAAATAACAGTCAGTGCTGAAGCAGAAATTACTGGTGGAGTAGAAATAGCCAGGAGAGAAGCTCTACAGAAAGCATTTTTAAGGGCGGTGCATCGGATCACAGGCAGCTATATTCGACAATCAACACTGCTAAAAAATTCTGAGCTGATCAGCCAGCGCATTTATTCCAGGGCAGAAGGTTATGTCACAAACTATCAGATTCTAAAAGAATCAGCTGCTGAGGGAGTTTATAAGCTGCAGCTTAAGGCAGAGGTAAGCTTCAGCCTTATTTCAGACTTAGAGGAGCTTAAACTGGTCATTGAAACTCAGACCAGCAATCCTCGGATTCTTTTGCTAATAGATGATGCGCAGCCAGAAACTTTAACCCGAGAACCAGGTAATCAATTTCAGGTAGAGGTGGATAAAATAAAACGAAATCTGGGCGCACCTGCAGTAGTAAATCGAAAGGCAGCAGAGATACAGCATAATTTACGAGCTGGCCTCAAAGAACTGGGTTTTAAATTAGCTCCTGAAAATCAATTTTTAAATTCGCTTCTAAATCCGGCCCAGTGGCAGCAGCAGGCCGTAGAATTGTTAAGAAAATCCAGGCAGCCTTTTGAAATCTTAATAATTGGCAAACATAATGCAGCCAGATTAGGAGAAAGAGATTTTGGTGTGGGAACTTTAACTATTCAGGGAGTGACAAGCTCAATGTCAATCTACAGTGCCCAGACCGGAGAAAAATTAAAGGAAATCAATTTTACCGAAAAGGCTTATGCCCGAGACGCCGTTAGAGCTTTAGCAATTGCGGTAGAAAAAATGAGTAGATCTGGTGCTGAGAGGCTGGCAGTAGAGCTAATGCCTCTGATCAATCTAAACAGTGGCCAGAAAAGACTTAAGTTGCAGGTAAATAATCTTGCTTCCTTTGAGGATTTAACTGCTCTGGAGGGGGTAATTAAAAAAATGGGAGGAATTCAGAGTTTTAAACTTCAGACTTTTGCTGATAATTCAGCCTCATATTTACTTAAGGTAATTCAGAGTACAGCTGTACTGGCAGAGCGTTTCCAGAATGAAGAAGATTTTCCACTGGAGGTTCTGGAACTTGGACCTGATTATTTAAAACTTAAAGCCAATTAATAAAATTAATATCAAAACAGGAGATGATAAAGATGAAAAAATTATTTACAGCACTATTAATCACAGCATTTTTAGTTTTAAGCCTTGCTTCTGCAGTCAGTGCAGATGAAGAGTTAGTTTCCAATGTAATGGTCAAATATTTTAAGGGATCAGTTGAGACAGTTGGAATGGCAGTAGCTCCCAGTAATGTAGCCAATGAAGCTCAGGGTAAAGTGTTAGCAAGGACAGGAGCTATTGTAGATGCCAGAGCTAAGATGCTGGAATATATCAAAGGTGTCAACGTTTCAAAGAATGTAACTGTAGTAAATGCTATGGCTAATTCTAAAATTAATCAGTCTGTCGAAGGACTGGTCAAGGGTACATATGTAGTTAAAGGAAGCGAAAAGTGGGAAGATGGAATTTACAGTGTAACTATGCGCAAGGATATTGACGAATTTAACCGCGTATTTTACGAAGAACAGAGTTCCGAATTTGCTTCAGAGAAAGCTACCAAAAAAACAGACTATACAGGTCTTGTGATTGATGCCCGTAACACAGATTTAAATCCACAGGTAATGTTTAGAGTTGAAGCTGAAAATGGAACAGTAGTTTATGATAATACAAAGGCACTTTTTGAGCCTGCTGTGGACAAGGGGCTGGTTGGGTTTGCTCCTTCAATTGAAAAAGCATCTAGTTTACCTCGAGTTGGTGAGTCTCCAATGGTTGTTGAGGCTATTGATGTCACTGGCGAAAACGGTACAGTTGTAGTTGTCAGTAATGAAGATGCAGCTGCCATTAACAGTCAGTTAGCCCAGACAAAAGTATTTAGACAGGCCAATGTAGTAGCCGTTATAGATGAATAGAGTTTTGATTATGAACAAAATATCAAAGTATTTGTTGCTGACTGCTGTTATTTTAATTCTAACAGCAGCTCCAGCGGCAGCTAATAATCTTGGTGAGGCAGTAGAGACGGTAGTTTCTGGGCTGACCTCTGATTTATTTATGGAAATTGAGGCAGACCAGGATTATAAAATTGCTGTAGCAGACTTTTTAAATCAAAATTATCGGAAGACACAGCTCAGCAACTTTATAACTGAAAACATTACTATTAAATTGATTAATGAAAGTGGACCGAATATCAGGGTGCTGGAGCGTCAGCGTTTAAATTCAGTTTTAGAAGAACAGGATCGAATGACTTCCGGTGTATTAAAGCAGGATACTTCCGAAAAAATTGGTGAGCTTCTGGGAGCTGACAGTATTGTTATCGGTAAGTATTATAATATTAAAAATAAAATTCATCTAATTGCCAAGCTGGTTTCTATAGAGACGGGATATATTCAATCTGCAGTTAAGCTGGTATTTGAAAAAGATGAGATAACCCATTCACTTCTCGGTGAAAATTATATTCAGCGGACAATGAATAATTAATTTAAAATCTAGCAGAGTCTTCTTTTGAAAATCTCACCAATGTAACAAAAATAACTTGACAACCTCACTCTGATATGGCATAATATTAATCAGTAACAATTATTAATATCAATCAGACAAATTAAATCAAACTATACAGGAGGTACATATTATGTCATTAGTAGGAAAAGAAGTATTACCATTTAAGGCAGATGCCTATCAAAACGGAGAGTTTCTGCAGGTTACCCATGAGGATTTCAAAGATCAGTGGAGTGTTGTTGTTTTTTATCCGGCTGACTTTACCTTTGTCTGCCCGACTGAATTAAGTGATTTACAGAGTGAATATGATAACTTAAAGGAACTGGGAGTTGAGGTGTATTCTGTTTCTACAGATACCCACTATACCCATAAAGCCTGGCACGATAATTCCCCCACGATTTCTGAGATCGAATTTGTGATGGTTGGAGATCCTTCTCACACTCTATCTAAAAACTTTAATGTTTTAATCGAAGAAGAGGGACTTGCTGACCGCGCTACCTTTATTATCGACCCCGATGGAGTTGTGCAGGGAATAGAAATCAACGCCGGCAACCTGGGCCGTGATGCCAGTGCAATTGTGAGCAAGATTAAAGCTGCTCAGTATGTGCGCAATAACCCAGAGGAAGTCTGCCCGGCTAAATGGCAGGAAGGAAGCAAAACCTTAAAGCCAGGACTGAACCTTGTTGGTAAGATTTAAGTCCCTTAAGAAAAGGCTTTAATAAAATTTTGTTTTAGTAAATTTTAGAGCTAAAAGCTAAACATTAACTAAGGAGAAGGCAGCTGCATTTTGCGGCTGTCTTTTTCAATGCAAAAAAAGACCCCACCTTAAACTTAAGGCAGGGTCAGTACATAGGATAGGAGTGTTATATGGTAAATATATTATTAGTTATTTAACTCAATCATTCCAGCATTTCGATCAGCACTATCAAGAGCAGAATCTTTGCTGCCAGACTCAACTTCACTCTGCTCGCTTTCTTTACTTTCAGTAATTTCAAATTTGTCATTTGGCTCTTCAGCAGTCTTTTGATTCTGAGCATAAATAATGCCGGTAAAAATAATCAGTACTATTAGGCCAAAGGTTAATATCTTGCTTCTGTTTTTCATAGCTAATCATCCTCTCTTTTTTATAATAATTTTTAAATGAGTGATTTGACAAGGGGAGAACTTTTTTCTTCCGATCGCCTCTTGCAACTAATATGATAGCAGTAGTTTTTAATGAAAGTATGAGCATAGTTTGAATTATTATTTAAACTTTAAGATTTTTTAGAGAAGCTCCAGGCTGCTGAAGCAAAACCAGCTTTCAAATTGACTAAAGTGAACAAATAATATAGTATTATAATTGAAATGAGTGAAAAAAGGGGACTGATAGTAATGCGGAGGGCAACATTATTTTTAGCGATTTTTTTGGTTTTCTGGTCACCACTGCTTCTGGCAGAGGATGATCCAAATATCGAGTTAAATGCTAAGTCAATAAATTTAGATGATGATGAGCAGATTTTAGAGCTCAAAAATGAAATAGAAAAAAAGAGTGAATTAGAAAAAGATATGATAGTCGGCAGTACTGTAGTTTTTTTAAACGGCAGAGAAGATCAGATTCGAAGCAGGGAGAGTAATCTCGGTAATTTAATTACAGATGCAATTTTAGCCAGAGCAAATGCTGATCTGGCATTTATCAACAGCAGAACTATCAGTACTTCAATTGATAAAGGTTTAATTAGTGTCCGGGATGTTAAGGAGAGTATCCCGGCCAAAGATGAAGTAATTGTAAAAAAAATTAAGGGTTCAGATCTGATTAAAACTATGCAGCATGCAGTCTCTAAATATCCGGAAACCGCAGGTTTTTTTCCCCAGCTGAGTGGTGGGAGAATACTTTTTGCCTGGAGCTTATATTCTGAAAATGATATTGTAAGGGCTGAAGTCAATTCAAAGCTGATTCGGGGTGAGGAATACTATTTAATTGCCACCAATGATTCGCTGGCTGCTGGAGGAGACGGTTTTGAGGAAATTAAAGAGGCAGAAGAGATTGAAAATGCCGGCCGGTTGGATGAGATTTTAATCGACTATCTGCAGCGGAAAGAGATTATAGATCGAGTTGAGATGGAACGGATCATTCCCCTGCGAAGAGTAGGTGGTAATTTAGTCTATCGGGTTGAGCAGGGAGATTATCTCTACTCAATTGCTCAGAAGTTTTCGACTACTGTTGAAGGAATTATGCAGGCAAACGGAATTGAAAATAGAAATTTAATCTATCGGGGTCAGGATCTAATCATCCCCGGTCTAAGGTGAATTTAATATGAAGTTAAATTTTGAAAAAAACACATTTTTTACTAAACTAATTTTTAGATTTCTGGTGATTACGATGATTGTGATTTTGATTTTTGGCTTTTCGGTAATCACCTATTTTAAAACATTTTTTGTAGAGCAGAAAGAGGCCCAGATCAATAAAAACAGTAAGGCGGTAATTGACTACCTGGCTGATTCGAAGGCCGAAGACAACAAACAGGAAATTGTCAACTGGCTGAGCATCATCGGCGAGTTAAATGACGGCCATGCCTGGCTGATCAACGAGCAGGGAGTTTTAGAATTTAGTTATCCCTATTCTTTTGATGAAGAACGAACTTTTTCCGGCTATGAAACCATTTTTGAGGGGAATACCATCTCCCGGGAGGTTAATACCGAAGATTTTGAACTAACGATGCTCTTTGTTGGGATGCCGGTTAAATATCAGGATGAGGTTATAGCCGGCCTGCTTGTTTTTACCCCGATTGATGAGATTAATTCGATTATTGAACATATAGTGGGGATTATGATCTATATTTCGCTGACTGCCCTGGTCTTTATCCTCTTTGTTTCTTACTACTTTTCCCGTTCTCTGGCCAATCCCCTCCACAATATGGGGCTGGTTGCAGCCAGGATCAGTCAGGGTGAGTACGGCAAAAAGGTAGAAATTAAAGAAAAGGGAGCAAGTAAGGAGATCAAGCTGCTTTCGGAAAGTATTAATTTGATGTCTGGAAAACTGGAGCAGACGATTAAGAGCCTGGCCGAGGAGAAAAACAAGCTGAAACATGTCTTATCCGGGATGGAAGAGGGAATAGTTGCTGTCAACAGCTCGGGCAGAATTATTCTGACCAACCAGTCGGCTGAAAGTTTATTTAATTTTGAGGAAGATATTCGAGATAAAGAGATAAGTGAGGTCAAATTATACCCTGAGGTGACTGAAGTTTTTGAGCAGATTATCAGCAAAGAGAAAGCTGCTCAGGAGCAGCTGATTATAAGTAAGGAAGATACAAATCAGTACTACCTGGTTCACTTCACAGCAATTCGCCTGGAAGACGATAGTTTCTGGGGTGGAGTAGCTATTTTTCATGATATCAGTGAGCGCTACCGCTTTGAAAAACTGCAGCGGGAATTTGTGGCTAATGTCTCCCATGAGCTTAAAAGCCCTCTTTCTTCAATCAGAGGCTCGGTCGAAATCCTCCTCGATGGGATAATTGAGAATCCTGAAGAAAAGCGGGAATATTTAAAGATGATTTTAAGGGAGAGCAACAGCCTTTCACACCTGATCGATGAGACCTTAACCCTGGCTGAAATCGATGCCGGTGGGGTTGAATTAAATAAGGATCAGCTGCAGATTAAAGAACTTTTTGAAAACCTGAAAGTATTTTTCAAAAATATTAAAAAAGATGGACAGAGCCTTCAAATTGAGGTCGACCCCGGGTTAAAAGTCCGGGCAAACCGAGAAAAGCTGAGGCAGGTTTTGGTTAACCTCCTGAGCAACAGTGTTAAATATTCGGCTGAAACGGGCAGGATTAAATTGAAAGCTGAAAGAGAAAAAGCTCAGATTAGATTTTCAGTCGCTGATAATGGAGTTGGGATTCCGGAGTCAGAACAGAAAAATATCTGGGAGAGATTTTATAAAGTTGATAAGGCAAGAACTCCCGGTGACCGGAGCAGCGGTCTCGGACTGGCGATCGTCAAACAGATTGTAAAGGAACATCAGGGAGAAGTTTTCTTAGAAAGCAGTGAGGGAGAAGGCTCAACCTTCAGCTTTACAATCCCAGCAGCAGAGGCTTAAATTGATTGATTTTTTACTTTCATCATATTTTCATCACATAGATTTGATAAATTAGTAACTGAGGTGGTGGAGTTAATGGCAAAAAATAAGATTTTAATTATAGATGATGACCAGCAGATCTGCAAGATTCTTCGTGATTACTTTAATTATGAGGAGTTTGAGGTTTTTGTTGCCCATGACGGCAGAGAGGGTCTGGAAAAAATCAGAGAGATAGAACCTGATGTTATTATTCTGGACCTGATGCTGCCCGAAAAAAACGGACTCGATATCTGCAGGGAGCTAAAGCCCCACAATCAGATTCCGATTATTATTTTAAGTGCTAAAAATAGGGAAAATGACCGGATTAAGGGTCTGGAGCTCGGGGCAGATGACTATGTGACCAAACCTTTTAGTCCCCGGGAAGTTGTGCTCAGAACTAAAAATCTGCTCCGCAGAACAAAGAGTGAAGAGAATAAGGAGCAGCTTGAATTTCCCGGCTTAATTATCAACCAGGAACAGCGGCTGGTCGAGGTTAAGGGAGAGGAAGTTTCTCTGGCGCCAAAGGAATTTGACTTACTCTGGCAGCTGGCATCTTCTCCGAAAACGGTCTTCAGCCGGGAAAAACTCTTAGAACTTGTCTGGGAATTTGACTACTATGGTGGAATTAGAACCGTGGATACTCACATTAAATCGATCCGCAATAAGCTCGGGCCAGAGGTTGGAGAGTATATTCAGACTGTCTGGGGGATCGGCTATAAGTTTGCTCAGTGATAAAATAAGCTGCCTGATAGCAAAAGGTGGCTATATTTTTTTAGTTAAATTAGATAATTTTGTAAATAATGCTTAAAATTGCAAGTATAAAGTGTTATAATAAAATAAAGACAGCTTAAAATTGAGGGAAGACAAACTTAGAGAGGAGCAGCAGATGAATAAGGTGGAGCCGATCAGAGATAAAAGTAAAATTGCCGAGCTGAAAAAAATTCTAAGAGAGCAGAGCTACCGCAACTATATCCTTTTTGTGCTGGGAATTAATACGGGCTTAAGAATCAGTGATATGCTGAAGCTTAAGGTCAAAGATGTGCGGGGCAAAACCCATATTGTCCTAAAGGAGCAGAAGACTTCTAAAAATAAGCGTTTTTTGATCAATTCTAACCTGCGCCACGAGCTTAAGGATTACATTAAGGGAATGGAGGCAGAGGAGCATCTATTTCAGAGCCGGATTGGGAAGAATAAACCCTTAACCCGTTTTCAGGCCTACAGGATTTTCAGTGAGGCAGGGCGCAAAGCAGGGCTGGAAAGTATCGCCTGTCATTCAACCCGCAAGACCTTTGGTTATCATCATTACAAAAAGAATAAGGATGTGGCTCTGCTGCAGAAATTGTTCAATCACTCTTCACCCAGTATTACTTTAGACTATATCGGGATTACCCAGGATATTATGGATGAGTCGATAGAAAAGTTTTCGCTTTGATTTAGACTCTGGTCCTCTAATCTTAGCTGTGTTATAATAAAATTAGAATTAAACTATTCTAAAGAAGGTGTTCACTGTGCTGAATAAGAATACAGAGGAGAATAAAAAAGAAATCGAAGATAGAGTCAGAGATTATTTTTCAAAGCGAAAAGATATATTAGCTGTCTATACTTTTGGTTCTTTTAACTCTGAAAGATTTAATAAAAATAGTGATCTTGATCTGGCTGTGATTTATACTCAGGAGTTTGATAAATTTAAGAGATTTAATTTAAAATTAGAACTGATGGCAAAGCTGGAGAAATTAATTGGGCTTGAAGTAGATATTGTTGATTTTGAGAATGTTGACTTAAAACTTAAACATCAGATTTTGGATGGGAAATTGATTTACTGCAGTGATCAGAGCCGCAGAGTTGAACTGGAAAAGCGAGCAATTTTAAATTATATAGATATGCGTAGATTCTATAAAATTAATGATCAGAACCTGGGAAAGGGGTTTTAGCTATGGTAGATGCAGAAGTAGTCAGAAATAAGCTTGAGCATTTAGAAGAATATATTAATGATTTGGAGGAATACCAGGATTTAAGCCTTGAAAGATTAACTGGAGATAAAGTGCTATTTCGTTTTTTAGAAAGAACAATTCATTTAGCAGTAGAGAGTGTGCTGGATATTGGCAGCCATATTATAAGTGATCAGCGCCTAGGCAATCCAAAATTTAACAGTGAGATTATAGAGATTCTGGCTGAAAATAAAATTATTAAAGAAAATGTAGACAGTTATATTAAAATGGCCAAATTTAGAAATGTAATTGTTCATGATTATGCAGAGATAGATCCTGAGATTTTACTGATGATCATTAAAGAAAATTTAAGTGACTTAAAAGCTATTTTTAGGTGGTATAAGGAATATATTGATTAAAGCCTTCAACCCAGGACGGTGAGATTATGGAAAAGTTAAAGAGAAAGCTTGAGCCTGAGCTTAAGGAAAATATAGCTGATTTTTTAAAAAAAGAAGCAAATGTTAAGCTGGCATACATTTTTGGCTCTTATGGTACGAAGTATCAAAACACCGGTAGTGATCTGGATTTAGCTGTGTTTTTTGATGAATCACCGGATATGTCAGAGCAGATGGATTTGGCAGCACGCCTGGAATTGGAGTTAGGAAAATATGATATTGATTTAATCAATTTGAATAATGTTAAGCTGGCTTTTAAGTATGAAGTAGTTAGAAGTGGAGAGTTAATTTACAGCAGAGATGAAATCGAGACTGCTGAGTTTAAAGAAGAGGCTTTAAAATATGGTCCTGAGGCTGAAGGATTTAAATATAAATTTCAGCATGAGTATATTACAGGAATAAAGGAGAAAACATCAGGAATAAATCATAAACGGATAGCAGAAAAGCTAAAATTTATCAGAACTAATCTAAAAAAATTAAAAGAACTGGCTGAACTTGAAAAGAAAGATTTTTTGAGTGATTATAAGAATTATGATACTGCAAAATATAATCTGCAGGCAGCAGTAGAAGCTATGCTGGATATAGCAGCCCATATTATTTCTCGCGAAGGCTATACAGGTCCTAATACAAGTGCTGATTCTTTTAGAATACTTGCTGCTGAAGGGATTATCGCAGAAGATTTACTGTTAAAGTTTGTTAAGATGACCAAATTCAGAAATAGAATTGTTCATCTCTATGATCAAATTGATGAGGAATATATTTATCAAATTATAAATAATAATCTGGAAGATATAGAAAGTTTTGTTAATTTAATTACCAATAGATATTTCTAATTTGCTTCTAATATTCTTTTAAAGTATTTTTAATCCAGAGCTGCTATTATATAATTAAGCTAAAAGAAATAAAGTTTTCCCCTTTTTGAAGCTGCTGCAGAGAGCAGCTATAATATAGATTTAAAGTACTAGATACTTTTCTCCTTGTTTTTACCGCCCTTTTCCCGGGGCGGTTTTTTATTTATAAATCTCTTTTTAGGTGGTATAATACTTATATACAACAAATAATACCTATAGTCTTTATTTAAAGCCTTAAAAGGGGGTCAAAATGGATAAGAAAACAATATCCCAAAAACTTTACTTTATGGAAGGAATGTCAGACTACAAAGTAGTCGGTTTTTGGGAGAAATTAAAGAATTAATTTTTAATCTCAACCTCAGCCAGTTCTCTTTTTTGAAGATCAAAACTCATTGAAATATAATAAGAGTCCTTTTCAGTTTCAGATTCTGCTTTAAGCTGCTTAAATACTTCTTCCTTCTGCCCATAAAAAGAAAGCAGAAAATGATTATCCTCTTTAACAAGAGAGTTTCTTAAATAGTAGATGTCTACACTATTAATTTTGTCTTCAGTCATAAAATCCAGCAGATTAATTAAAAAATTGCTTTCCACCTCAAAGTTTGGAAAATTCAATTTAACTAACCCCTCAGCTGAAATTTCTTTAATCGTTAAATATCCGGTCTGATACATAAAAGGAATAAGTGTTAACTCTTTGATGCTGCTCGGATTCAGTTTGCTTTTTTCCACTTTTAAATCTTCGAATTTTGTAATATTAAAATCTTCTCTCAGAATAAGAT
>QBLP01000324.1 GCA_003070825.1 Halanaerobium sp.
AGGCCGATAGTACCGTAGAGGTTGACAATTGAAAGCGGCAGAATCTCGTCAATCCCGTAGAGCCCCTCATCAGTATCGATAATACTCTGAATCGGCTCCGGCAGCTTTTTCTGCTCTGCCAGCTCATCGATTGCCACTCCGGTTAAAATTGCGTGTGCCACCTCTCTTTTCTTTAAAACTGAATCTACATTTTTTATACATTCCTCCAGAGTAATCTCCGGGTTATATGGCTCCTGCAGCTTTTTGACAAGTTCTGCAATATCTTCAACTGTTACCCCTCTCTTATTTAAAACTTCTATTGATTTCTGGTATAATTCTTTCATTGATTCGTTCATTATCTCCCTCCTTCAGTTAAAAATAAACTATTTTTTCTGGATCCTGTACTGACTGCAGCAATTTTCTGCCGCTGAAAAATAATCCAGATTATTATTTATCCTTCTATTATTAATATTAGCCGCCAGAAAGAATTTTCCTTTAAAAAAATCCCCTGCAGAACCCAGAGGCTCTAACAGAGGATTTAAAACAGCTATTCAATTTATTCAATAATTCTATTTAAACATCTCTTCCAGTTCTGACAGGTCTTTTTTGGCTTTAAAAGAACCTTCTTCAGCCAGCACCTTTAGATAATAAATTATTTCAGCAGCGTTTTCTGAGCCGGATTTAAAATCAAAAGTAACCCGTTTTAAAAACTTTTCTACAGCCTCCGGAGTCTGTCCCATAATATCAAAGCTCTCCTCGGCTGATTTTTTCGGATCCTCATTAATTTCTCTGATTGCTTTTGCTATTTCTTTCATAAAAAGGTCCACAATCTCCGGGTGCTGGTCAGCAAATTCGCCCTTAAATACCAGACCGGCATTGGGAAGTTTACCTGCTTCCGGATGGATTTCCTGCCAGAGGTCCTTATAGGCAATAGAAACCACAGCATCTTCTGCCTCTTTGAGGGCAAAACTGGCCTCCGGCTCCCTTAAGAGCACAGTATCAATTTCTCCCCGCACAAATTTAGCCTTCAGTTCTTCCGGACGACCAAAGGGCTGGCCGAAAACAAAATCAAAATCATCAGGATTATAGCCTTTTTTCTTCATCAGATATTTAGTAACTCCAAAGGGAGGTGTTCCCTTGGCCAGCGGCACGTGAATCTCGTGTCCCTTTAAATCGCCAAAGTTATCAGCCTGGTAGCCCCGGGTTAAGAGATAGAAATTATCCCAGACATTGACTGACTTCATCCGCAGGTCGATCCCGTTGAGGTAGAGCTTGGCTGCTGCTACAACTGCCGAAAAAGTAATATCTGCCTTACCGTTCATCAGCCAGCTCATGTGACTTTCTGCCTTATCCCACATTTTAAGCTCTTTAATTTCAATTTTATCCATCAGCTCTTTTGACTTTAAAAGCTTCATGATAATTGGATAGACAACCGGAGTTGCCGACTGAATGACAACCGGCACCTTATCTCCTGCCTGATGCTCTTCTGCCTCAGAACTCTCAGTTTCTTTTTTATAAAAATATATTTCAAATTTAAAATCATTGATCTGCTCGGTGTAGTGCTCAAAGCCCAGAGAGTTAAGCATATTAATTAGGGGGATCGGTTCAAAAATCTGGACCAGTTTAAAACCCTCTCCCGCCTTTAAAGACTGTGCTTTTTTCATAATATCAGCCAGCGGATCTTCTTCACTTCCGATAACATTCATTTCCCTAAACTCTGCGCGGTCACTCAGCCACTCAGGCTGCTTATTCTTTTCTGTTTCAACTAAAATTTCTGCATCAATACATTCGGGAAAGCTTGCAGCCAGTTCTTCTTCCATCCCGATTACCTTATTTAGAGTGTGCAGAACCTCGCAGGTCGAAAAACCACCCATTTTGGCAATATCTTTGACTCGAGCAAATTTTCCCACGGTATTATAGACCATCTTATTATCAAGTTTTGAAAATTTCGGTGACATTTCCTTTAATGTTTCTTTTAATTCTGGATATTCATTTAAT
>QBLP01000325.1 GCA_003070825.1 Halanaerobium sp.
AATTATCATAATAACTGATATCTAATTTATCCCAGTAATCAAGTCCGGCTCTTTTTAGATATTTATCTGATGTTGAAAATCCGAGTGGTCTAACCAGATGCAGCTTAGAATCGGTTACTGCACAGGTGCGGGCAATATTTCCGGTATTTTGAGGAATTTCTGGTTCAACAAGTACAATATTCAAGTTTATCACCTTTGTTATATCTATTTTTCTGAATTGATTTTTACTTATCTTCTACAAAAGTTAAATTTCTATTAAACTTCTATTTTTAGACCATCATAAGCTGGACTTACATACTCAGGCAGATAATCATTTAATTTCTGATGGTCAAGTCTGTGAGAGATATGAGTTAAATAACCGTGTTTTAAATTTAAGCTTTCAATCAGCTCCACTGCCTGGTCAACCGACATGTGAGTTGGGTGTTCTTCAAAACGAAGTGCATCAACTGCTGCATATTCTATACCTTCCAGGAGTTTTAAAGAACTCTCAGAGATTTTACTGCAGTCAGTTAGATAGGCAAAATTATTAATCCGGTAAGCAAGTATCTTGTTGTCCCCATGATAGATTGGTACCGGTTGAACTGTTAAATCTTTAAAATGCATCTCTTCTTCAATCTTCTTTAAAATAACCTGGGGAACTCCTCCACCAGGATTTTCTTCGGAAAATATATAAGGAAAAACTTTTTTTATATGATTTAAAGTTTTATGATCACCATATACAGGCATTTCTTTACCCTGAAACCAGTTTAAAGCCCTGATATCATCAAACCCCATAATATGATCTGCATGAGCATGGGTCATCAAAACTGAATCAACATTTTTTATTTTATTAGCAATTAACTCCAGCCTCATCTCAGGCGGAGTATCAATTAACAAATTATATTCTTCACTTTTTATATGAATCGATGTGCGCATCCTTTTATTCTTTGGATTATTTGACTGACACACCTCACAATCACAGGCAATTACAGGTACCCCGTGGGAGGTTCCAGTTCCTAAAAATGTTATTTGCAAAAAAACAACCCCTCTCATTAAAAATTTTAACTTAAAAGAGGGGCATTTGTCAAACATTTAACTAATTTATTTGCTTTAATAATCCCTTATTTCTCAGGAAATTTGCCAGTTTTTTATAAATTAAAACTGTAATAATCGAGTTAATTACTGCTTTGGTTAAATTAAATGGTAAAATTCCGGGCAACATCATCTGTAGAACCTGTTCTCTGGGAATCCCATAAAAGATTGGATTAAAAATCAAATTGGCTCCTGCCATCACAACTGTCATTGCAATTGAACCAATTGCAAGTCCTTTAATTGCTCCGACTTTGTTATGGTGTTTTTGATAAAAATAACCTGCTGTACCCGCAAAGACACCTGTTGCTAGAAAATGCATAAAAGCCCCGAAAGGACCTCCCAGGCCTGTAAATACTGCCATTAAAATTGATAATATAAAGGTAGCCCCAAGTGCGGCAGCTGGCCCAAACATAAATGAAATGATTAAGATTGGAATATCTCCTGGTTCATAAATTAAAAATGGTAAAAACATCGGAAAACGAATCAGCAGCATCAATACCAGTGAAAAAGCTGATAAAACTGCAATTGTAGTAATTCTTTTTGTATCCATCTTTTCTCTCCTCATTGTTTATTTATTATCTCCAATTAAAACAAAAAATTAGCCCATTTTTACAGGGCTAATCAATTATCAAATCTTCTTTATTCCGGACTGTACCGTCGGTACTGGAATTTCACCAGTTCAGCTGAAGCTCGTGGACTATACCACCGGTTTGGAATTGCTTTTAAGCTCACCAGACCCTGAAGATAATATTTTTTTGTCAGTTTTATTATAAGCAATTTTTTCCCAAAAAGCAAATTTTTGATTAAACAGCTGCTTAATTAATTTTTTCAATTTCTACTCCGGGATAAAAATGCTTAATAATCTCCTGGTAATTCCAGCCTGCAGCTCCCAT
>QBLP01000326.1 GCA_003070825.1 Halanaerobium sp.
ATAGAATAGTATATATATAGCAATTAAGAGAGGTAGGTTGAGTTATGGAAGAAACTAAAAAATGCTTAAAAGATTTAATTGTATTTCAGAATCTTGACCCGTAGGAACTGGAGTTACTATGTGAAAATTCTTATGCTAAATTTTACGAAAAAGGTGAAGTTATCTTTTTTGAAAATGACAGTGTAAAAAAATTATATTTACTTGTAAATGGTAAGGTTAAACTTTCTATGCTTTCTGCAGAAGGGAAGGAAAAAGTACTGACAATTCTGCAGGAAGGAGATATTTTTGGTGAGCTTTCACTTTTTGACGAAGACCCTCATCCCTTAACAGCCGAAGTGATGGATGATGCCCGTCTGTTAATTATTCCCTGGAATGAAATGGAGAAGATGATTATTGACAGGCCTTCACTTGCAATTAAGATTATTGAGGCTCTTTCCAAAAAAACTAGACTTTTAACCAGTCAGGTAAGAGAACTGGTTTTTCAGGACGCTGCAGGTAGACTGGCCAGCCTGCTTTCGAGACTGGCAGAAGATTTTGGTCGAGAAATTGAAGATGGAACGGTGATTGATTTAGTTTTAACCCATCAGGAAATAGCAAATTTGATTGGCTCTTCCCGGGTTACAGTTACTAAATTGATCAATAAGTTTATTGATGATGGTGTAATAACAATTAAAAAACGAAAAATTATTATTAAAGATTTTGAATCACTGGGAGAACGTCTGCAGACAGTTTTTTAAATAAAGCTGGATTGAATCCCGGTGTTCCAATACATAGGAGACACGCTGGTATACTTTTCCAGCGTGTTTTAAGTTAAATAAAAGAATAACAAATTTAAGAATTCAGGAGGTAGAAGATGAGTATTTTTATACCAGATAGTGAAACAAAATTATATGGCTTACTTGGTAAAACACTAAGTCACTCGATTTCCCCATCTCTGCATAATAATGGTTTTAGAGATTTAGGGATTAATGCAATCTATTTGATGCTGGAAACTAAAGATCAGGATCTAGGAGAATATATTAGTTCTCTTAAAAACTTAGGATTTGCCGGCTGGAATGTGACGATTCCTCATAAAGAAAGCATTATTCCTTATTTAAATGGCTTTTCTTCTCTGGCCAGAGCTGCAGGAGCGGTAAATACTGTTTTAAATAGAAGGGGAAGATTGACCGGTTATAACACAGATGTAATTGGTTTTCAGCGTCAGGTTGAGGAAACTGGATTTAAGGTTAAGGATAAAAGAGCAGTTGTAATTGGAGCGGGAGGAGCAGCCCGTGCAGTTATTGCAGCTATGGTTCAGCTGGATCTTAAAGATATTACAATTATCAATCGAACAGTAGAAAATGCAGCAGAACTGGCAAAACTTTTTAAAGAAGAAAATTCTAAGCAAAACTTCGATTTCTGCAGTCTGGAAGAGCAGGAATATGCAGATGTTCTAAAAGCAGCTGATCTGGTAGTTGATACAACTCCAGTTGGGATGTATAGTAATAATATTAAAAATATAGTAATCAATCCTGATTATCTGCATGAAAAGCAGCTGGTGATAGATCTGGTTTATAATCCTTTAAAAACCGAAATTTTAAAGGAAGCAGAAAAGCGAGGAGCACAGATAGGGAATGGCCTGCCAACTTTAATTTATCAGGCAGAAGCGTCTTTTAAACTCTGGACACAGGAGATGCCAAAAAAGAAGAAATGGTATCAAATAGCCGAAAAAGCAGTCAGCGAGAATGAAGCAAAAAAATAAATAAAATATTATAATAAAAGCAAAACTGACGAAAGTCTGTGACGCAAAAACATAAGTCTAAGGATTATTTTCTATGATTGTTATGTTTGCCTCAGGTGGAAAATTGCCGGTGTTTAAAACATCATGGCAATTTTTTGCTTTATAGATAATTTTAAAATAATTATTAAACTTTCATTAAAATTATGCAGGAATTTCATAATCGATGCCGAAATTAATTATATC
>QBLP01000327.1 GCA_003070825.1 Halanaerobium sp.
GGTGTCAATCTGGACGAGATATCTCAGATATTAGACTCCAATGGCAGCTATGATGACCTGGATAATGATTTCGATAATTTAGATGACCTCTACGATGATAATGATAGAGACGATGATGACGACAGAGACGATGATGACGACAGAGATGATGATGACGATGATGACGATGATGACGACAGAGATGATGATGACAGAGACGATGATGATGATAGAGACGATGATGATGA
Source organism: Halanaerobium sp. (assembly GCA_003070825.1). Lineage (GTDB taxonomy): Bacteria > Bacillota > Halanaerobiia > Halanaerobiales > Halanaerobiaceae > Halanaerobium. The sequence continues at coordinate 228 of QBLP01000327.1, forward strand.
CAGAGACGATGATGATGACAGAGACGATGATGATGACAGAGACGATGATGATGACAGAGACGATGATGACGACGAGCGTGATGATGATTAATTAACTTTAATTTAGAATTCGGACAAACTCCTCAGCAGCTTTTTTAAAACTGCTGGGGATTTTTCTTTTTAAATGTTTAACAATTAACTGCATTCAAATAAAATTCCTGCTAAACTTTTGAGCGAATGATTAAAAAATAATGCGAGGAGTTTTGCTGATGAATAAATCTTTAAAAAAGTCATATCTGATCTTTATCTGGCACGGGTTCTTTTTAACTTTGACGATGTCAATGATCGATTTTAATACAGTTTTTCCTTCCCTGGTTTCAACTCTGATTGATTCTAAAATCATTTTCGGACTTTTATATTCAATAATGCTCGGGGCACCCCGAATTTTTAACATTATTTTCAGCCATTATATGAATGGCTATGACTACCGCAAGAAATTTCTGCTGATTGGAATTTATTTGAGAGCTTTTTCCTTTTTGGGGATGGCTGGTTTTACCTACTATTTCGGCAGCGGCTCACCTAATTTAGTTATTATCTCTTTCTTTTTCTGGGTACTTGTTTTTTCAATCTCCGGCGGTTTTGCCAGCATTTCTTATGGAGATATAATTGCCAAAACTGTTGCCAGTGAGGAGAGAGGAAAGCTCTATGCCAGCAAACAGTTTGCTGCCAGTCTGGCAGCCTTTATGGGAGGGATGGTTGTTCAGAATATTTTCTCAGGGGATAAATTTGGCTTTCCTTTAAATTATTCAATAACCTTATTTATTGGATTTGTCGGTTTACTGATTGCTGCTTTAGCCTTCTGGTTAATCAAAGAGCCTCCGTCTGTCAGTAAAGATGAGGATCTGCTTTCATTAAAAGAATACATCAAAAAGGTTCCCGGGATCTTAAAAAAGGATAAGAATTTTGCTTCTTTTATAATCATCGAAAATATGGCAAGCTTCAGTTTGATGCTGCTGCCCTTCTATATAGTTTATGCTCAGGACAGTTTTGGAATAGGCTCTGATTATATCGGCAGATATCTTCTATTTCAGATTGCAGGGACAATAGTTTCCAATCTTTTCTGGGGCTATATTTCTGACAAATTAAACTCTCAGGCTGTAGTTAGAATCTGTATTCTGGGTGGTGCAGTGATTCCGATAATTGCCCTCCTGCTCAGTAATTTTGGTCCAGAAACCTATTCAATAATTTTCTTTTTAATTGGATTTTTAATCAGCGGCCGCAAAGTCGGTTTTGAGCCCTATCTCTTAGAAATTGCCCCTGATGACAGAAGAACTGTCTATTTAGGGATTAGAGGAACCTTAAACTTTTTAGTTGTACTCCTGCCCCTGATGGGAGGAATATTTATTGATTTATTTGGCTATCTATTTACCTTTATCCTTGTTTCTGCAGTGATGTCTGCCGCCTATTATCTACTTAGAAAGGAAAACAGTGCCTCATAATTAATTGGATTCATTTTTTGAAATAATTTCAGCTTAATTATTAAAAGCCTCCTCAGTTTTAAGAGGAGGCTCTGTTTTATCATATTTTTTTGAAATTTTCTCGCCTGAATTCTAATCGAGGAGACTGTCTTTTCCATCCCAGACAATCTTTCTGTAATTTACAGTATCTGTAGCACCTTCAGTATTAAAGATTAAAACAATTGAATTTTCATCCAACTGCAGCTCATTTTTTAAACTGCGCAGATTTTC
>QBLP01000047.1 GCA_003070825.1 Halanaerobium sp.
TAAATAGGGGTGTTTTTGTATTTTTTATGACTACTTTTTTGAGCTTCTTCCTATGTTTATCAAGGTTTTATTACTAAAACCTAACGCCGAAAGTTGAGTAATTTAAATTTAAACGGGGGTGAATCAATGCTGCTGGATCAAAATCAGGCATTGAGCAGTGATTTAAAGGAGTTTTTAGACTTAAGTCCTTATGCTGCTGTTTTTATCAATCAGCAGGGTGAGGTTGTTTATCTTAATGATAAGGGCTTTGATTTTCTAGAAGCAAACACTCTGGAGGGAGAAACTAACAGAGATAATTTAGATTATCGTCAATTTATAGAAAAAAATAGACTCTCTCAGCCAGAGCTGCTGAGTAAGAATATAGAGTTAATATTAAAGGGAGAAAATGATAATTCTGAATTTGAATACTGCTGTCTTAAAAAGCAGGCTGCTTATTTTGAAGTTAAAATTTATCGTTTTAAAAATGGAGCTTTAGTTTTATATAAAGATATTTCAAAAAAGAAATTAACAGAGCAAAAATTGCTTCGGGAAAAAATTTGGTCAGATGCGTTATTTGAAAACAGCAATTCTGCAATTGCCTTATTGGATGAAAATCATTATATTTTAGATGTTAATCAAAAATTTGAGGAATGCTTTTCTTATAAACTCGAAGAAATAAAGGGTAAAGATTTGGACAATGTTTTACAGACTGAGAATGGTGGCAATATTAATAGAGAGCTGACAGCTAGAGTATTAAATGGTGAACGAATTGAAGCTGAAGGCAGGCGTTTTGATAAATATGGAAAAGCAAATTCTTTTTCAATTAGAGGCGTTCCAATTATTTTTGAGGAAGAAGTTAGAGGCATTTATGCTATTTATGATGATATCAGTGAAAGAAGAGCGGCTGAAAAAAAGATTGAGTCTCTGGAGAAAAGATACAGAACTATTTTTGAACACGGACCGATGGGCATTTTTCTGCTTAATTCTGAGGGTAGAGTTCTGCAGGCAAATCAGACTCTGCTTGAATACTCTGGATATTCTAAATCTGAATTAGTTGGAAACAGTATTTTTGAGACTGTAGTCCTGGAAGAAAATAAAGAGGAAGCTGAAAAGTTCATTGATAAGATCCTGGCAGGGGCTGAAGTTGAATATATAGGTCAGAGTCTGCGGAAAAATGGAGAAGTTTTCCCGATTTTATTTAAGGAAAGAGCCATAGAAATTCCGGGCCAGGGAAAATGTGTCCTCTCAATGCAGCTTGATTACAGTGAATATCAAAAGCAGCAGCAAAAGATCGAATATATAGGCTACCATGATCAGCTGACCGGCTGTTACAACCGGAGTTATATTGAAAATAAATTAAAAGAATATGATCAGGCAGAATATTTACCGCTGGCAGTGGTGATGATTGATATTAATGGTCTGACTCTGATTAACGAAAGCTACGGTTATAAAACCGGTGATCAATTATTAATTAAAGTTGCAGCTGAGTTAAAAACTTTACTGGGGGACAGTGATCTCCTGGGGCGCTGGTCTGGAGATGAGTTTATTATTCTGCTGCCGGAAAGCAGTAAGCAGCAGCTAGCAGACTTAAGAGAGGCTGTTAATATCTTTTGTAATTCAACTGCAGAGGATGAGATTCCTGTATCTCTGGGTTTCGGTGCAGCTGCTAAAAATGAGCTGAAGGCGAATATCTATCAGGTGATTAATCAGGCGGATCGGAATATGAACCAGGATAAGCTGACCAAATCACGCAGTTCCAAAAATAAATTTGTTAAGAACCTGATTAATACTCTGGGTGCCAAAAGTAATGAGACCAAAGAACACGCTCTGCGGATGACCTCTCTGGCATTTAAACTTGGTGATAGATTAAGGTTGAGCCACGAAAAATTAAATGAATTAAATCTCCTGGCCACCCTGCATGATATCGGCAAGGTGACTATTGCCGAGAGTATTTTGAATAAACCGGGCAAACTAACAGAAGAGGAATGGGAAATTGTAAAAAGCCATCCTGTTAAAGGAGCAGCAATTGCTGATTCAACGGCAGAATTTTCGCCGATTGCAAAATATATCCGCCACCACCACGAGCGCTGGGACGGTGGTGGTTATCCTGAAGGGCTGGCTGAACATGAGATTCCTTTACTTTCAAGGATAATAACCCTGGTGGATTCTTATGATGTAATGACCAATGACCGCCCCTATAAAGAACCGATGACCAAGTTGGAAGCTGTCAAGGAAATCAGCCGCTGTGCAGGGACTCAGTTTGATCCTGAACTTGCAGTAGAATTTATCAAGCTGCTGGAAGAGGAGGAAGAAGCATGAACCAGGAAAAGACTATTTTAATAGTTGACGACAGTAAATTGAATATTAGGGTTTTAAGTGATATATTAAAAGAAAAGGATTATCGAATTGCTCTGGCAAGAAGTGGAAAGATGGCTTTAGAGTTTGTAGAAATGAAAAAGCCTGATTTAATCCTGCTGGATATCATGATGCCCGAGATTGATGGTTTTGAAGTCTGTGCCCGCTTAAAGTCTGATCCTGAAACCAGGAATATCCCGATTATTTTTATCAGCGGTCTGGATAAGAGTGAAGATATAGTCAGAGGATTTAAGGCAGGAGCAGTGGATTATATTGTTAAACCTTTTCAAAAAGAAGTTGTTCTGGCCAGGGTTAATACTCATTTAAAGTTAAATGAGACTCAACGGAAGTTGAAGCGAAAAAATGAAGAATTGAAGGAGCTTTTGAATGAGGTGGAATATCTTTCTTTTCATGACGAAATGACCGGTCTCTACAACAGAAGGTATTTTGAAAATGAGCTGGACAGACTTGCTTCTTCCCGCCGGCTGCCGCTTACTCTTTTAGTTGCAGATATGGATAACCTAAAAGTTGTTAATGACAATTATGGTCATAAAAAGGGAGATAATTATATTAAAGCTGCTGCCGATATTTTAAAGAAGTCAGCTCGCCAGGAAGATATAGTTGCCAGAATCGGAGGAGACGAGTTTGCAATTGTGCTGCCGGAGACGGGGTTTAAGGCTGCTGATAAAATATACCGCAGGATTAAAGAAAATCTGAGCAGTTATAATCAGCAGCAGGAACCGGTTGAGCCACTTGCGATTTCACTTGGCTTTGCAGTTAAGACCCAAAAAGAGCAGAGTCTGGACCAGATATTTAAACTGGCGGACAAAATGATGTATAATGATAAGGGGAAGAGTATTTATTCTAAACTAGAATTGGAACAATGAGTAGTGAGTATTGAGTAAAAATGGAGGATTGAATATGGATTATATTAAAAAATCACTTAAGTTAGAAAATGTTTGTTATGACATTAGAGGACCGGTGCTGGATGAGGCGACCCGGCTGGAAGAAGAGGGCTATAATATTTATAAATTAAATATCGGCAACACAGCTCCCTTCGGGTTTAATGCCCCGGATGAGATTATTCATGATGTAATGTATAATTTGAAAAATGCTCAGGGTTACTGTGAATCAAAGGGGATTTTCCCGGCCCGTAAAGCTGTAATGCAGTACTATCAGAAAAAAGGAATTATGGATGTTGAAATCGATGATATCTATATTGGTAATGGGGTCAGTGAGCTGATAACGATGGCCATGCAGGGGCTTTTAGATAATGGAGACGAGGTGCTGATTCCAATGCCCGATTATCCACTCTGGACAGCTTCGGTTAACCTGGCAGGAGGGAAAGCTGTTCATTATCTCTGTGATGAGCAGTCAAAGTGGTACCCAGACCTGGATGATATTCGAGCAAAGGTGAATACCAATACCAAGGCGATTGTAATTATTAATCCCAACAACCCGACCGGGGCCAATTACCCGGAAGAAATATTAGAGGGGATTATTGAAATTGCAAAAGAAAATGAGCTGATCATCTACAGTGATGAAATTTACGAGAAAATAACCTACAATGGTGCCGAACATACTTCAATTGCAACGATGACTGAGGATGTGCTGGTGGTTACCTTTAGTGGGCTTTCTAAATCACACCGGGTACCGGGTTTTAGAGCTGGCTGGATGATGCTCAGTGGTCAAAAATATCATGCGGAAAGCTATATTGAAGGCTTAAATATGCTTTCTTCTATGCGGCTCTGCAGTAATGTTCCTTCTCAGTATGCAATTCAGACTTCACTCGGGGGCTATCAGAGTATTGATGACCTGGTGCTGCCGGGGGGAAGACTTAAGGAGCAGCGGGATTTGGCCTATAAGCTTTTAACTGATATTCCAGGCATCAGCTGTGTCAAACCAGAGGCCGGGCTTTATTTATTTCCCAAAATTGATACAGAGCGATTTAATATTACAAATGATGAGCGCTTTATTTTAGATTTCTTAACTCAGGAAAAGGTGCTTTTAGTTCAGGGGAGTGGATTTAACTGGCCGGAGCCCAATCATTTCCGTCTGGTCTTTTTACCACCTGAGGAAGATTTAAAAATTGCTATCGGCAGGCTGGAGAAATTTTTGAGCGGCTATAAGCAGTAATCCTGAACCAAAATATAAATTAAGGATGGTTTGATGTTAAAAAAATCATTTACAGCTTTAATGGCCCTGGTTGTTATCATTGGAGGTTCCTACTTTTATTTTAACAGTCAGCAGGCTGCAGAAGTATATATAGAGAGAGTAATTGATGGTGATACAGTTGAGACCGCAGCCGGTAATTCGATTAGACTGCTCGGAGTTGATACCCCTGAGATTGACTGGGATAACAATAGTTCTGAGTATTATGGCGAAGAAGCGCGTGACTTTACAGCAGAAAATCTGGCAGATCAGAAAGTTGTGCTGGAATATGATCAGGAAAGAGAAGATAATTATGGTCGAACTCTGGCTTATATCTATCAGGATGGAGAAAATTTTAATCAGCAGCTGCTGACAGAGGGAATGGCAACGGTAATGATAGTTGAGCCCAATGATAAGTATGAGTCTGAATTTAAAAAGGCTGCAGCAGAGGCGAGAGAATCCGGAAAGGGAATCTGGTCACAGGTAATGGAACTGGAAGCTTCTCTGCCGGTGATTTCCTACCAGCAGGCTGAATTATTCAGGGGAGAAGTGGTAATTGTAGAAGGGAAGATTGTCAATACAGCAGCCACCGATTCAGTTAATTATTTAAATTTCTCAGATGATTATCAAACTACCCTTTCTCTTGTTATTTTTAACCGTAATTTAAATAAATTTGATTATCAGCCGGCAGAATATATTTTAGACAAAAGGATAAGAGTTTTAGGTGAGATTGAATTTTATCAGGGGAGTCCTCAGATTATAGTTGATGACCCCCATGATATTTTGATTATGGATTAATGAGGAAGGGGTGCTGAGAAATGAAAAAAGTACTTGCTCTTGTTGGAGATTATTACCATCCTTCAGATTATTTAAAACAGGCCTTAAAGATGGTGATCAAAAAGAATTATCATCTTGATATTTTCAGCAGTCATCAGGAGATTAACTGGGATGGTTTGATGGAATATGATGTTTTAATACTGGCAACCTGGGGTAAAATTAATGATCCTGATGATGAAGCCTACTGGCTGGATGAATATCACGAAAAAAGGATTGATCAGTTTCTGGCTGAAGGTGGGAAGCTATTTTTGGTTCACTCAGGTACAGCAAGTTATCCCAAAGACGGGCTTTTCCGAAAGATGGCTGGTGGACATTTTATTGAGCATCCGGAAGATCATCCTGAGATGACAATGAGGACAGTAGCTGAAAATCCACTGACTAAAGGAATTGATGAATTTAAGATTAAGGATGAGCAGTATTTTATGGAGGTTGATCAGGAAGAAGTTGAAGTCTTTTTAAAAGCCAAAAGTAAAGAGTTTGGAGAAAGCACAGCCGGCTGGTTTAAGGATTACAAAAATGGAAAAGTAATTGTGCTGACCCCGGGCCACAGTCTGGAAGTCTTTGAGGAAGAAATGATGCAGAAGTTAATCAATAATATTTTGGAACTTTAATTAGCTTTATTGACTAAGATTATCTTTATTTTATCCTGCTGTTTAGGGTCGTGAGAGCCTTTGTTTGCTTGTCTCTGGCATCTGAAGGGAGTATAAAATGAAATCATTAAAAGAAAAAATTAGCGGAATTGTGGACGGGGACTTTGAAGTTCATCATATTTTTAAAGAGATTGTTCAAAATCGCTCTATTTTTACTGAAGATGAGGAAATTGTTGATCTGCTCTTTATAAAAAGGGAGCATCTCAATGAGAGAGTAAAAACATCTCCGATTTTTTCACCTGCGAGTTTGCTGGTTGCTACAACCCACGGCCTGGTTTATGCTGTTGAAGGATTTGAAGAAATCAATGATAAATATTTGGGTTATAAGATGAAACACATCTATTATGATCAAATCAGTGCACTGGAGCTTGATTTGTGTCTTTTAAAGGGGAATTTTAAAGTAACGACTTCTTCTTCAATTGACATCCTCCCCGCTTCGTAAACTCACGAACGAGGATTCCTGAAAGGAACTTTCACCGAAACTCTCTTTTGTCTTACAAAATGATAGTTTCGATATTAGGCCATCGAGGCCGTCACGAGGTTGTCTGCTGATTAAATGCCAGTCCATTTCTGGTAGGCAAGTGCGACGCCGACTTCAGGCTGTGCCATCAGCCCTCCTGTGATAGGCATATAGCCACTCAGGCACTTGTATTTTAACCATACAAGCAGATAGTTTGCTGCATACTCCCTGCAATACAGATTATATCCTATTCTAATCACAGATTAGATACTTGCACGGCAAGTTAGACGATAATCCAGTTACAGTTTTTAGCGAGTACCTTGAACATTTTACGCACTAAAGGGTTAGTTAGTACAACTCCTTATATTCACTTTTATTACTAACTATATTATATCACTAAGAAAACAAACGTTCAACAAATATAAAGATTTTTAACTATAAATCAGCCGATTCATCCCCGCCCATTAACATGAGCGAGGCTTTCTCGGCTAAAGTAGGGTAATCCTGAGATTGTGGTAGAATTTAATACGGCAAATTATTATCAGGAATTTGAGAATCTGGTTAAAGCTATTCGAAAAGAGAGAATTGGTTATAATAATAAATAAGCTTTAAATCCTGTAGAGGCAAAAAAATTCCCGCTCAGTAATTAGCTGAGTGGGAATTTTTGTTTTCTATTAATTTTTTATGCTGCCTGAGCTTTAAAATCTCCCTTATTTCTAAACTGCAGGTAAATTACAACTGCCAGTAATAAGACACCATAGATATCAGACTGCCAGCCCGGGATTAATAAACCATAGGCACTTCCCAGTAGAATCAGTCTTTCAATAATTGTAGTTTTGCGGTTTAAGTAGCCGAGTACTGCTGCTGCCAGCGCAAAAACTCCCAGAATTGAACTACCTGTAATTAAAATAACCTGAACTGCATTAGTGTCAATTAAAAGCAGTGAAGGTGAATAAGCAAAAACAAAGGGGACCACAAAACCGGCAATGGCCAGTTTAACAGCCGTCAGCCCAGTTTTAAGTGGATTTGACCCCGATATTCCCGCACCTGCATAGGCAGCTAAAGCTGCTGGTGGAGTTAGATCAGCTACTACACCAAAGTAAAGTACAAATAGGTGGGCGGCTAAAATTGGTACACCTAACTCAGTTAAAGCTGGAGCTGCCATAGTTGCCAGCACAATATAAGTTGCAGTTGTTGGCAGACCTGTTCCTAAAATTGTACAGGCCACCATGGTAAAGAATAAGGCCAGGAATAAATTACCCTGAGAAAGGGCAACTGTTAAACTAGTAAACTTTAGACCCAGACCAGTTAGGGTTGTAACTCCAACAATAAATCCAACTGCCGCACAGGCTGCTGCAACTCCCAGAGCCGAAATTGCGCCTTCTCTTAAAGTATCAAGCAAATCCTGTAAGCCCATTCGAGTATCTTCTTTTAAGAAACTTAAAGCAAAAGAAACTATAATCCCAAGAAAAGCAGCTCTCAGTGGAGTATAACCTCTAAATAGATAATAGAAAATAATGATTAAAGGTACTATCATGTGGCCTCTTGTTTTTAATACTGTTAAAAACCTGGGAATTAAATCATCGCTGATACCCTGAAGCCCCTGTTTTTTGGCTTCAAAGTGAACCATTAAACCAACTGTAATGTAATATAAAATTGCCGGTAAAATAGCTGCTTTAGCAATTGTAACATAGGGGACACCAATAAATTCGGCCATGATAAAAGCTGCTGCTCCCATAATCGGGGGCATAATCTGGCCGCCTGTAGAAGCTGCTGCCTCAACCGCAGCTGCAAAGCGTGAATTATAGCCGACCCTTTTCATTAATGGGATTGTAAAAGATCCGGTGGTAACTGTATTGGCTACCGAACTTCCGGAAATAGAACCCATCAGACCACTGGATACAACTGCTGCTTTAGCCGGCCCACCAGTAGTTCTACCGGTGAGAGATAAAGCAAGGTCAATAAATAAATCACCAAGACCGGTTCTTTTGGCGAAGGCACCGAGGAGTAAGAATAAGAAAATATAGGTTGCTGATACTCCCAGTGGAATACCGAAAATCCCCTCAGTTGTAAAGTACATGTGGCTTGCAATTCTGGACCAGGAATAACCGCGGTGAGCTAACATCCCCGGCATCTGCTGGCCGTAGTGAGCGTAAAGTAAAAACAGGATTGAGATCACCGGCAGCTCGGGTCCTAAAGCTCTTCTGGTACCTTCGAGCACAATTATAATTGCCAGGATAGCCATAAATTGATCAAGTTCAGTGTACATTCCAGCTCTGTGGACCAGTGCTTCATAGTTAATAATAATATAAGAAGAAATTGCTATACTTCCTAAGGCTAGCAGTAAATCAAAAGCCAGAATGAATTTATTTTTCTTCTTTTTCTTTAAAGCTGGGTAGAGGAGAAAGATCAGGGTAAAGATAAAACCCAGATGGACTGCCCTCTGTTTGAGTGCAAGTAGGACTCCAAAACCAGCTGTATAAAGATGGAATAAAGAAAGGGTAATTGCAATTGTAGAAACTATAATTGCAGCCAGACCCGTATATTTTCTGTAGTCTGTACTTGGATCATATTTTTTTAATAATTCATCTTCTTTTAAGTGTTCTTTTTCAGCCATTTTAAAACCTCCTTTTGATAAATCTAAAATAGCTAATTTTTTTGCATTGAATCTGAAGCAGAGTTTCAGTCTCTATTTCTTGATAGAGAGGAATCGTATCTTCCTTAAAAACAAATTCATGTTCTGCATAGTCACTAACTCTGAGCATAATCTCCGGCAGAAATTGATTGATATTTTTAATAATAAACTTATCATTTTCTACCAGATATTCCCCCTGGACAGCCTCAGTTGGAAGACCTGCTCCATAGGACTGATATTCTGTTCCGGTTAATAATATTTTTCCATCTTTGATTTCAAAAATTTCGATGACCGGGGTTTTGGCAACTGAATGCAGATACTTAATTTTAAATTCTGCACCATTTTCAGCCTTTTCCTCCCAGATTATTTTATCCTGCTGATAGTCAATTATCTGCAGCAGATTTACTTTAAAAACAAAGAGTGAAAATACTATTATTAAAATAAATAATGTAAGCAAAAAAAATATAAATTTTTTATTTTTTTTCATAATAAATGAGAGCCGGGTATTTTTCAATACCCGGTTATCCTCCTTTAATAATTACTAAAGGCATAATATAAATTTTTCAGCAAAGATTATCAAAGCTACTTATAGTTTACTTTAATTTCTCTTTAAATTTATTATTCAGCCTCATCGTAATATTTTTGAGCACCAGGATGTAATTCAACTGTCATTCCATCCTGAGCAGTTTCTAATTGAATATCTCTGGCTCTATCATGAGCAGCGATTAAAGTGTCACGATTTTCAAAGATAGCTTTAGTAATGTTATAAACTACATCTTCACTTAAGTCTGAATCTGCAACTAAGATAGCTTTTAAAGCAACAGTTTGAATGTCACTATCCAGACCATTATAAGTTCCAGCTGGTACAGTTACTCCAGTTAAATAAGGATATTCAGAATTCAGTTCTTTAACATCCTGATCACTAAAGTTAATCAGAGAAATATCCTGAGTTGCTGCAACATCCATTACAGCAGCAGTTGGAATACCAGCAGTTAAGAAAGCTGCATCAATCTGTCTATCTTTAAGACGGCTGGCAGCTTCACCAAATGAAAGATAATCTTCATTGATGTCATCATAAGTTAAACCAAAGAATTCTAAGATCTGCTTTGCATTAGCTTCTGCACCACTACCAGGAGCACCAACAGCTACACTTTTACCTTTCAGATCAGCAATTGATTCGATTCCTGCATCATTACGAACAATAATCTGAATTACCTCCGGGTATAAAGCTGCAATTCCACTCATATTATTAACCTGATTATCAGCAAACTGGTTTTGACCATTGACAGCATAGCTGGCAATATCATTTTGCAGAATTGCTAATTCAACTTCTTGATTATAAATTAAGCGGGTATTAGTAACAGATGCCCCGGTTGATTGAGCAGAGGCATTCATGTTATCTATATTTTCATTTAAGACCTTGGCAATTGCGCCTCCGACCGGATAATAAGTTCCGGAAGTACCTCCGGTTGCAATTGAAAGGAATGTTGTCTGGGCAGAAACCATTCCACTGAGTAAAAGACTAAAGACTATAACGGCAGTTACTACTAGTAAATAATTTTTCTTTTTTAACATAAATTATATCTTCTCCCTTCTAGAATTTAATTAATTTAGTACTTTAACACTTTAATACATTTATTTTGAGATTAAAATGTTCCTATTCAATTTTACAATAATTAGAGTCAAAAAGCAAATAGATGGTAAAGCCTTTAAAGCACAACAGCTTTAAAATACGCGGATTTCAGGATACATTACTTAAAAAACTCAATATTGAATTTAAGGAGAAATTCTGAGAATCAGGGGAGGGGTCTTTCTATGTCAAAATTTAAGTAGAATATGTTGGTACCAGGTCCAAAACGGCCGTTTTGGACCTGGTTAAAAAGAATAAATTCACAATTTGGAGGAGAATAATGAAAAAAAGAATTGGCTCAGTAGCAGTAGTTGTAGAAAAAAGAGAAAAGGTAAGTGACCGGATTAATAAAATTTTAAGTGAGCATGCAGACTGTATTATCGGCCGGATGGGAATTCCTTCCGCTGAACACGGCTTATCGATGATTTCTCTAATTGTAGAGGGAACACCGGATCAGATTGGAGCAATGACCGGTCAGTTAGGAAACCTGCCGGGAGTTAACTTAAAGTCTGCGCTGACCAGTGTACAGGTACCGTGAACCTGTCGGTTTTTGTATAACTGTGTCTAGAAAAGGTTTTAGTTGACATTTTTCGACATAAACCGGGTGGTTCCCGGTGCATGGACATAAAAGGAGGAGATTAAGATTAATTATTTTAAGGAAGAGTTTGGAGAAGATTACAGGACAGAAGTCTGTGACTATATAACTGATGAGAAAATTGAAGGAATTCTGGCTGAGGCCAAAAAGCCAGGTCAGAAGGAAGTAAATCGAATTATTGATAAAGCTTTAGAGTTAAATGGAATTAGCCCTGTTGAGGCGGCAACTCTGCTGCAGGTAGAAGATGAGGAGCTGATTGACCGCTTTCTGGAAGCTGCCCGCAGAGTCAAGGAAGAAATTTATGGGAAGCGGCTGGTGATTTTTGCTCCCCTATATTTTGCCAATCAGTGTGTTAATAACTGCCTCTACTGTGGTTTTCGCAAGGACAACCATCAGGTTGATCGCAAAAAATTAAGCCAGCAGGAAATTCGGAATGAAGTAGAGGCCCTTGAGCGCGAGGGACACAAGCGGCTTTTAGTTTTAACAGGAGAGGCTCCAATAACTGATCTTGATTATGTTGTTGAAAGCATTAAAACTGCCTATGATGTTGAAACCGAAAACGGGGGAGAAATTAGAAGAATTAATGCTGAAATTGCACCATTAAGCACTGAAGATTTTAAAAAGCTCAAGCAGTCAGAGATTGGCACCTATACCTGTTTTCAGGAAACATATAATAGAAAACAGTATGCAAAACTGCATCCATCAGGACCAAAGAGCAACTATGAGTGGCGCCTTTCTGTAATGGATAGGGCACAAAAAGCAGGGATTGATGATGTCGGAATTGGTGCTTTATTTGGACTTTATGATTACAAATTTGATGTAATCGGTATGCTCTTACATGCAGAATATTTGGATCAAAAATATGGAGTTGGCCCCCATACAGTATCAGTACCCAGACTTAATCCAGCTCTGGGGACACCCTTAGATGAAGTTCCTTATCCAGTCTCTGATTCAGACTTCCGCAAACTGGTTGCAGTATTGAGGCTTGCTGTTCCATATACAGGAATGATCTTGTCCACCCGGGAAAGTACTGAAATGAGAAATGAATTATTTGAGCATGGTGTTTCTCAAATTTCTGCCGGCTCCCGCACAACTCCTGGCGGCTATGAGAAAAAAGAGAAAAACAAAGAAGAGCTGGCCCAGTTTTCACTGCATGACCTGCGCCCGATTGATGAAATTATTTCTGGAATTGCAGAGGCTGGATATATTCCAAGTTTCTGTACGGCCTGTTACCGCCTCGGTCGGACTGGAAAAGATTTTATGGATCTGGCCAAGCCGGGTAAGATTCAGGAATTCTGCCGTCCCAATGCAATGCTGACCTTTAAAGAATATCTGGAGGATTATGGGACAGCAGCAAGTCGGAAACATGGAAAAGAATGTTTAACTGAATTAATGGAGCGGTTGGAAAATGACAATCCTAAACTGGCAGAAAATATTGCTGAGAAGCTGGATGCAATTGCAGAAGGAAAGCACGATTTGTACCTTTAGATTTTAATGATGACATTTTCATTACAACTGATTGCACAACAATTAACTACATTATATAAGGAAGTGGGAAAATGAATTCTACAGCTAAAGGAGATCGGCCGCATATTGCAGTTTTTGGCAGGCGAAATGTCGGTAAATCTTCTTTAATTAATAAACTGACTAATCAGCAGCTGGCTCTGGTTTCAAGTCAGCCGGGAACAACTACCGATCCCGTTTATAAGGCGATGGAGCTTTTGCCGCTGGGACCGGTAATGATGATCGATACGGCAGGGATTGATGATCAGGGTGAGCTCGGAGAAATGAGGATCAAAAAGACCAAAGAAATAATGCGCAAAACTGACCTGGCCCTGCTGGTGATTTCAGCTGTGCAGGGAGCAGGAGATTTTGAGGCGGAACTAATCGAAGAGTTTCAGGCTAGAGAAATTCCCTTTATTACAGTTTTAAATAAAAGCGAGCTGCTGGAATCAGAGGAAGAAACTGCAGCTTTAAGGGAAATCAGAGATTTTACTAAAAGTTATCAGCTTGATTTTCTAAAGGTAAGTGCGGAAAAAGAGATAAATATTGACCTGATCAGAGAAAAGATTGCTGCAGAAATGCCGGCTGATCAGAGCCGAAACACAATTATGGGAGATTTAATTGATCCCGGAGATGCTGTGATTTTAGTAACTCCAATTGACAGTGCAGCTCCAAAGGGAAGACTTATTCTGCCTCAGGTGCAGACAATTAGAGATATTCTGGATCATGATGCCACAGCTCTGGTAACTAAAAAAACAGCTGTCAGCTCAGAGATCAAAAAATTAAAAGAGAAGCCGAAAATTGTAGTTACAGATTCTCAGGCTTTTGAGACTGTCTCAGAATCAGTCCCTGAAGATATTTTACTGACCGGTTTTTCTGTGCTTTTTGCCCGCTATAAAGGTGATCTTAAAACTTTTGTCCGGGGAGCAAAGGCGATGGAAAAACTCAAGGCTGGAGACAGGGTACTGGTGGCAGAAGCCTGCACCCACCGCCGTCAGCAGGATGATATTGGAACAGTAAAAATTCCAAACTGGGTTCACGAAAAAATTAGCCCGGAGATTGAATTTGATCATGTTTCAGGCCGTGAATTCCCAGAAAACCTCAATGATTACAGAGTTATTCTGCACTGCGGCAGCTGTATGCTGAATCGAAAAGAAGTATTATCCAGGTTAAAAGAGGCAGAAGAGGCGAGGATTCCAGTTATTAATTATGGAATGGGAATTGCCTGGCTGCATGGAATTTTAGATCGGGCTTTAAAACCCTTTCCCGAGGCTCTAAAGCTCTGGCAGCAGAAGCAGGAAGAAGTAGATCAAAAAGAAATAGAAGAGGTGGTTTAGGTGAATCAATTTAGAATAAAAAGGCTGGTCGATCAGGCATTTGAGCAGGCAGAATTAGCTAAAGAAGATATTAAAGCTCTGCTGGCTGCAGATATTGCTGAACTTGATTATCTGCTGCAGCAGGCTGATCAGAAAAGAAAGGAAGTCTGTGGTGATGAGGTTCATCTGCGGGCAATTATTGAGTTTTCAAGTTACTGTAAGCAGAACTGTCATTACTGTGGGCTGCGGAAAGAGAACCACAAGCTTGAGCGCTATCAGCTAAAAAAAGACGAAATTATAGAGACTGCCGGGATGGCCTCTGAGCTGGGTTATCAGACAGTTGTGCTGCAGTCGGGTGAGGATGAATATCCGGCAGCTGAAATTGCAGAGATTATTAAAGAAATTAAAAATACTACTGATCTGGCTATCACTTTGAGTCTGGGAGAAAGAGATTTTGCGGCTTATAAACTCTGGCGGGAGGCCGGTGCTGACCGTTATCTTTTAAAACACGAAACTGCCGATCAGGCTCTTTATGAAAAGTACCATCCCGGGATGAGTTTTGAAAATAGAATTGAAAGTTTAAACTACCTCAAGACAATTGGCTATCAGATTGGCAGTGGTGTAATAATTGATCTGCCAGGACAGACTCCTGAAATTTTGGCTGAGGATCTGCTGCTCTCACAGGAGCTGGAGCTTGATATGATTGGTTCCGGCCCCTTCATTCCTCACGAGCAGACACCGCTTGCTGAGAGTAAAACTGGTACAGTAGAAATGACCTTGAAATTTACTGCTTTAAGCAGACTGCTGCTGCCGCTGGCCCATATTCCGGCAACGACTGCTCTGGGAACCATTGACGCAGAAGGAAGGCAGAAAGCTCTGCTGGCAGGTGCCAATGTAGTAATGCCAAATGTAACTGATTCAAAGTACCGAGAAAAATATCAGATTTATCCCGAAAAAATTTGTGTCAACGAAGAGGCAGGAGACTGCCGGCAGTGTATTGGAGGGATTATCGCTTCTCTGGGGCGAGAGGTCAGTCAGACTAAAGGCCACAGTTTAAGATAATCAACTAATAATGCTAAAGACGATATTAAAACCAAATTAAGTTTGAGCTTTAAAAAAACTCCCACTTAGGTAGAAGCATTTAGAACTGATGCTTTTACTGGTGGGAGTTTGATTTATTTTAAAAGATAAAATTTTTTATAATTTAGATATTTATTTTTCTTTATCTTCTTCTGCTTCGACCTTTTTTTCTTCAGCTTTTGAACTTCCATTTTCATTATTGCTGAAATCCAGAGCCTTGTTTGTTGCTGCAAAATATTCAGTCTCAGGTAAATAAATATTATTTTCGCCAACTTTTTCAGACAGACCAATTTTTCTAAACATCTTAAGAATCTTTTCGTTGACCCCCGTTAGCATTACCTCACCACCACTGGCCTGAACCTGATCGATAAATTCCTCTAAAACTCCAATGATGGTGATGTCAACTCTCCTTACATTGCGAAAACGGATAATAAAATCTGTGTCTTTGGCAAAAAAATCTTCCAGCTGCTCTTTTAAATCATCAGCAGCACTAAAATGAACAGCTCCTTTGAGATCGACTACTCTTGCCTGTTTCGCTGAAATCTCAGATTGATCTGCATCTTCGTGATGAGCATGGTGGAGGTGATATCCCTTGTCTCCTTCTTTTTTATCATAGTAGAGCATTTCGATATCTGCTTTTTTAGAAATCTGTAGAACAACAACCAGCGAAACCATAACTCCAAAATAGATTGCCTGGTCAAGGTTGGGCAGCACAATTGTGGCGGTAAAAGTTGACCAGAAAATTAAAGCATCTCCTCTGGTGGTTTTCATATTTTTAATAACTTCTTTAAAATCCGCAATTCCTAATGCAGCAGCTATAACCAGACCTGCCAGCACAGCAACCGGAATGTAGGCTAAAAGTGGTCTAAAAAACAAAATGAAAATTATAATCGAAAGGGCACAGAAAAACTGAGAGATTCTGTGTCTGGCGCCAGCACTTAAGTTGGCAAAGGTATTGGAAAAAGAAGCTGAAATCGCAAAGGCACTAAAAAAAGAAATAACCATATTGCTGATTCCCTGGCTTCTAAATTCTCGGTCAAAATCAGGTTCCTCATCAGTTTTTAAAGAAATTGCCTGCAGGACCGCCATTGTCTGGATCAGTCCTAAAAGAGCTATAGAAAAAGCCTTGCTGTAAAGCTGGCCGACTAGATGCCAGTCAAAGTTTATTAAATTAAAATCAATAATTCTTTTTGGAATTTCGCCAACTAAAGAAATTGAGCTGTTCAGCCCGCTTGCTGCCGTAAAGATTGTCATAATAGTAACTGTCAGCAGATATTCAGGAAGTTCTTGTTTGAGGCGTGGGATTAGGTAGATTAAAATTAGAGTTAAAAGTCCAACCCCAAGGTTGATATAATTAATCTGCTCAAAATTTTTAATAAACTGCCAGCCTTTGGTGATGACATTGGAGCCTGAAACGCTGACCCCGGTGAAATTTTCGATCTGAGAAAAAAGAATTAATACTGCAGCTCCATGTGAAAGGGCAACAACTACTGGATGGGATACATATTTGATTAATTCACTTAGATTAAAACTGACCAGTAAAAACTGAAAGAGTCCGATTAAAAATGTAGTTAAAAATATAATCTCCAGATAATTTTCACCCTGAAAATTACTTAAACTACTAAACAGGGCAACGGCCATCATATTTGTTGGACCGACAATCACATATGATGAGAGATTAAAAATAGAGGCGGTGAGCATTGAAAAAATGGAAGCATAGATTCCATAAATTGGATTTATGCCCAGGATTAAAGCATAGGCCATATTTTGCGGCAGAGCAATGGTGGCTGTTGTTAATCCACTTATCATATCATTTTTATACTTTTTAAATAGACTTTGTATATTTTGCACGGTATTCACCCCGGCTTTTTTGAATTTAATTTTAACTTTGCTTATAGTTTAACAGGCCAGCCAGAAACTTTCAATTGAAATAGGAAATTTAAAATAAATTTACATCTGAAAATATTGATTGCTATCTACTTGTTAGTGTAAAATAAAAGTGGGATTTAAGAATTGATTTATGTAAATAGGCAGGAATTTTAAAACAAATAAAGAAGGAGCCTCACAAGGACAAAAAATCAAAGAAAGGAGTGAGGCCCCTTGGAACTTAATTTAAGAATATTACAAAATGAGACTAACTTCAAGGATGTAGAGAAGAAAATTTTTAGAATCGTCTGCAAACAGGCTCAAACAGCACTAAAAAAGCTTTTAGAAGACATTGATCAGGCTATCATGGAAAATAGAGATAAAGATAAATTTAAACTTAAAGATATCAAAAAAAGAACTATTGATACTCTTTTTGGTGAAGTGACTATTGAAAGAAGATACTACAAAGATTCTAATGATGAGTTTAGATTTTTGCTTGATGAATATTTAAATTTACCTGCTAATGAAAGGCAGTCTCCTGCTTTGAAAGAGATAGCACTGGACCTGGTCCAGGAACTTCCATATAGAAAGGCTGCAGATAAAATAGATAATATTTTAGAGACTTCAGCCAGTCATACAGCCATTTTCAACTGGGTCCAGAGAGAAGGAGAAAAACTCAGTAAAGAAGCTGAAACAAAGCAGCTTGATTTCTTTAGAGATGGACTGATACCAGATGATAAAGATGAAGATAGAAAAGAAATAGAGCATCTTTTTGTAGAAGCAGATGGAATTCATATACCACTTCAAAATGATGAAAAAGAGAAAGGTGAATTAAAGCTTGGTATGAGTTATCAGGGATGGGAAAAAAGACATCCTATGAGTGACGAATATAATTTGACTGGAAAAAAATATTATGGCGGAGTATTTAGCAGTGATGAGTTCTGGAAAGAAACTGCAGCAGAGATGTATGAAGACTATGCTTTCAGTAATGGCAGCATTTCCGTTTTATGTGGAGATGGAGCTGAATGGATAACAACAGGTAATGAATATATACCGCAGGTACAGGTCAGATTCCTGGATGAATATCACCTAAACCAAAAGTTTTTTAGAAAGCTTGGTAGATCAGAGTTTGTTCCTAAATTACTGGACAATATAGAAGAAAATGATATAGATAAGCTAAGAGAAAATCTAAAGAAAGCAAGGCAGTACAGGCATAAAGAGAAAGATAAAAAGAAAGTAGACCAACTCAAAAAATATCTCTTAAAAAACTGGGAGTTTATTCGTGATAAAAAGCAGAAGCAAAAGAAAGAGAATTTAGGTCTTCCTGAAGAAATAAGGGGGTCTGGGAGCAATGGAATCTAATATAGATAAAGTTTTAGCTAATAGATTCAAAAAAAGAGGTATGAGATGGTCTAGAAAAGGAGCAAGAAATTTAGCAAAGATAATAATAGCAGATAGAAATGACAGCTTAGAAAAGCATTTAAACAAGATTAACTGGGAGTTTAAAACGGATGATTTAAGAAAAGTATATAACAATGTGCAAAAGAAATATTCCAGATCAGAATCTGAAGTATTAAGAGCTACAATGCCTGCCCTTAAAGGTCCAAAATCAGGTCAAAACTGGGTTAAGGGACTAAAAAATATATCAGATCCAATGACAAATAACCCGATAATTTGAGCTGTTTAAATAGATTCTGATATTTGCAGGAGAAGTATGTCTAAAAATAGTTAAATTTCAAGCCAAAAACTAAAAGCTGATATTAGCTAAGATTTAAGCTCAAAAAAATAGATCTAAATAAAGTAAATATAAGATTTTGTCTTTGTGAGGAAAAAGTCTCCCACAAAAGTTTGACACAAACTATCTATTTCTATATACTAGAAATATGAATTAAAATTTGTTAAACTTGAATTCGGCAAGTAAAAATACCTAATCCAGTTATGATAGTCTTTAAACAGTAAATCTAGTTCAAAT
>QBLP01000328.1 GCA_003070825.1 Halanaerobium sp.
GTATTAAAGAGATAATTTAGAACAATACAAGAGGAGGAGTTAATATGAGTATTGATTTTGAACTGGCAAAAAAATATGCAGCTGATAAGCTGCTCAAACAGGCTTTAAAATATCTGGAAAAAGATCCTGAAGAAAATTTTTTGCAGATTCTAGATATTGGAGAAAAATTAGCTAAAAGAGATAATCACAAAAATGCTATTAAAATTATAAAGGAGAAGTATAAAACAACTCCTTTGATAAAAAAATATCTTAAAAAAATTAATAATATTGCACCCTCTTATAAAAATGGACTTTTAATGAATTTTTTTGTTAATTCAGCTATTTTTGGTATACCATATCAGTATGAACTTTCTGAAGATCTTGGAGTAGACGTGCCCTGGACAATGCTTATTGACCCTACTAGTGCCTGTAATTTGAATTGTGAAGGGTGCTGGGCTGGCGAATATAATAAAAGTGATAGTCTTGATTTTGCTACAATTGATAGAATAATTACTGAGGCTAAAGAAATGGGAATTTATTTTATAGTTTTTTCAGGCGGTGAGCCGACAGTTTATCCTCAGCTTTTTGATATTTTTGAAAAACATGATGATGTTGGTTTTATGATGTATACTAATGGTACCCTTATTGATGATGAATTTGCTGATAGAATGCTTGAAGTGGGAAATGTTACACCAGCTATTAGTCTGGAAGGATTTAGAGAAGAAACTGATAAACGTCGGGGGGAGGGTACTTATGATAAAATTATGGATGCCATGGACCGCCTGCGTGAGAGAGGTATTATATTTGGGGCAAGTGTAACTGCAACTCAAAATAATGTGGATGAACTTTTTTCCGATGAATTTGTTGATCATTTATCTAAAAAGGGTGCTCTTTACATGTGGTTATTTCATTATATTCCAATAGGTAGAAATCCTAATCTTGAGATGATGATTACTCCTGAGCAGAGAGCTTCTATGGCCCGGAGAGGAAGTGAATTAAGGAAGAAAAAAGATATATTTATTATGGATTTTTGGAATGACGGCACATATGTCCAGGGTTGTATTGCTGGAGGAAGAAGGTATTTTCATATTAATGCTAAGGGAGAAGTTGAGCCCTGTGCATTTGCCCATTTTGCAGTAGATAATATAAAGGAAAAATCATTAAAAGAAGTGCTTCAGAATCCTCTGTTTAAATCTTATCAAAAGAGGCAACCCATTAGTGAGAATTTAATGTGTCCCTGCCCAATTATTGATAATCCTAAAGCTTTAAGGGATATAGTAGAAGAGTCAGGTGCTGTGCCTACACATGATGGAGCAGATGAAATTTTAAAAGGTAAGACAGCTGATTTTCTTGATGATTTGTCAGCTGAATGGCATGAAATTTCTAAAGATATTAATGAAGAAAGGATGAATAAATAACAAATCGGATTAAGGATTTTAAAATAATTATTTTTTAAAATGAAGAGATAAACCAGTATTAAATATATTGGTTAATGTTTTATGGGGGACTAAATTAAAAAATTATGTTTTCCATAAATTTATAATAAACCATAAGATATAAGTTTTGAGTTAAAAAAATTCCCCCTGGTCTGCCAGGGGGAATTTTAGTCATTAACTAAAGTATGGTGCCGAAGGTGGGATTCGTTTAGCCAATTTATTAGCTTATGTCCTTAAATATTAAAATGTGTTAAAACCTTATGGAATGTATGGTATCCCGTACATTCTTTTTTTATTTTATTGTAATTAATATTTAATAGTTATATATTTTTTGGCTACATCTCGGCGGCAAGGACGGCGAAATATATTCAAGTAGCTCTTAATCTAAGATTATTTACTTATAATTTTATCCCACTTAAGATTAACTTTTTAAATCTTCCTGTATATTATTATAGATGATTATTAGAGTTGCTGCAAGACTGTCTCTTATACACATCTGACGCTGCCGACGATCTTACGCGTGTAGATCTCG
>QBLP01000329.1 GCA_003070825.1 Halanaerobium sp.
TTTAGGACTGGATTACGGTAACAAAAGAGTTGGAGTTGCAGTAAGTGATTCTCTGGGCTGGACAGCTCAGCCGCTGTCAACACTCAAAATGCACGGACATCAGGAACTGCTTTTAGAAATTAAAGAATACATAGATAAATATGCTGTAGAAAAAATAGTTGTCGGGATGCCCTATAACATGGATGGTTCAGTCGGAAAAAGAGCGGAAATAACTCAGGCTTTTGTTAACTTTTTAAAAAATAATCTTGAGCTTCCGATAATAATTCAGGATGAACGTCTAACAACAAGTCAGGCTAAAAATATTTTGCTGGAGGCTGATGTGAGTAGACAGGGTAGAAAAAAGGTGATTGATAAGATGGCTGCTGCTTTAATACTGCAGTCTTATCTTGATCAGCAGTAAAATTGCTATCCAGTATCAACAGTTAATTAAAAGAAAGGGGTAATTAAAATGAGTGATGGTAAGTTTTGGATTGACGAAGATAAAAAGGAATTAGTTTTATCAGATGGCACCGGAGAGAGCCGTTTTATAATAGAAGATGATCTGGTTATTGATGGGGTTAAATATCTAATAATTGTTGATGCAAGAGCGGGCGAAAATGCTGATGCAACAGTTGTTAAAATTTTAAATGAGGGTGAAGAAGAAATTATTATTCCTGTTGAAGAAAAAGAGGAATTTGAAAAAGTTCAGGCAGCTTACATAGAAGATATGGAGTAATTTTTAATTAAGCCGGCTGAGCTAAAAACCTGCTTTTATCTGGATGAATTTTTAGAAACTAAAGAATTAGATTATGAGAGGAAGAATATGAAGTTGAAAAGAACAGCCCTGGTATTTTTAGTTTTTATTATATTACTCAGTTTTTCGCTGAGGGCTTATTCTTTAATGGAGCCTATAAATGAACTCGATCCACAGGAAATTCTGGTTGAGATTGAAAAAGGAATGACAGGTCGTGCAATTGCGGAAAAACTGGAAAAAGAAGGAGTAATTAAATCTTCAACCATTTTCTATTTATTACTTCGATTTAAAGGGATTGATAATCTCAGAGCAGGTTATTATCGCTTTTCAACTTCCGATACTCCTCTAAAAATTATAGATAAACTGCAGCGTGGGGAAGAAGAAATATTTAAAATTACTATCCCGGAGGGATTTACTCTGCAAGAAATTTTAAATAGATTTGCAGCTCTGGAGATTCCTAAATATAAGAGAGATTTACTGGCCAGAGAAATAAATCGTCAGGTTGCAGAGCTAAAACTGCCAATGGATTTTTCTGATTCAGATTTAAGTAAAGATCAGATTTATCCGGCTGAAGGAATTATTATACCTACAACTTATAATTTCCCCCTCAGCTATAGTGAGAGTGACATAGCTGAAGAGCTGATAAATTATTTTGTAGAAAAAAGACTGCCACAAATTAAAGAGGCAGCTGCCAAAATGGATTATTCTGCTTATGAACTTTTAATAATTGCTTCTTTAATTGAAGAAGAAGGGAAACTAAAATCAGAAAATAAAACTATTGCTTCGGTTATTTATAACCGTCTGCAGGCAGGGATGCCGCTGCAGTTGGATGCTACTGTTCAATATGCTTTGCCGGAAAGAACTAAAAGAGTGTTATATAATGATTTAAAAATCGATTCTCCCTATAATACCTATCAGGTATCTAATCTGCCGCCAACTCCAATCGCCAGTCCCGGAGATCTTGCTGTAGAAGCAGCTATTAATCCTGCTCAAAGTGACTATTTATTTTATTTTGCCCGGGAGGACGGCAGTCATGTTTTTACAGAGAGTTATGACCAGCATCTGCAAAAACAGAAAGAACTAAATTATTAAAAGCAGAAAAATCATTAAGCAATCAGTCAAAAAGCAGGCAAAATTTAAGGAAGTAGATTATGAAAATTACCGATATTAACAATCAATTTGCTAAAAATAAATACATAGAAGC
>QBLP01000330.1 GCA_003070825.1 Halanaerobium sp.
GGCCAATATATTTTCAATTTTTAATTGGAAAAGAGGGGCTAAAGGTTAACGAAATAGCCTGCAGAATTGGAGGAGCCTATGAGGGAGATTTTATGCCAGCGCTGACAGGGGTTGATATTTTGAAAATGATGGTCAGGCTGGCAGCAGGAGAGCCGGTTGAGCAGAAAGCACTGCAGAATTATTCTCTGCTGGCCAATCAAAAATTTCTTTCTTCACAGCTCTTCTTTGCTGGCCCGGGTCGGATAGACCTTATAACTGAGAGTTCTGAACTGCAGAAATTATCCGGACTTTTAAAAGTTGGTTTTAATTACAGACCTGGAGAGCGGATTCCAGATATAGAAAATGCAACTGCCAGAGCCGGTTATTTTATAGTGCTGGCAGATAATAAAGCTGAACTAAAGCAGCGGGTAGCTGCTGTATATGATAAGTTGAAAATTATTGACCGGAAGGGAAAGAATCTTGTTTACAGAGAAATCGGAGAAAATTTTTAGAAACCAGGAGTGTAAGTATGAAAAAGTATCTAACAATTATTATAGTTTTGATCTTAACTCTGCTGTTGGTCAGCGGCTGTGAAAATAATGAAGCAGGGCGCCAGCAAAAAATTACTATTGCCGAACAGTACGGGCTGGCCTATGCTCCTGTACAGTTAATCAAAGAACTTAAGTTTTTAGAAGAAGCCAACCCAAATTTAGAAGTCGAGTGGAAGCAGTTGAGCAATACTACTTCTATTAGAGAGTCAATGCTGGCTGGCGAAGTTGATATAGCTTTTATGGCTATTCCTCCTTTTTTAATTGCTCGCGATAAAGGGATGGAGTGGAAAATTATTTCCGGACTTTCTGAGAGTCCCCTGGGCTTAATGACCAACAGAGGAGATATTAATAGTCTGGCAGATTTTAAAGCTGATGCTAAAATTGCACTTCCCCAGCCCGGAAGTATTCAGCATATTTTACTCTCAATGGCGGCTGAAAGAGAATTTGGAGAGGTAGATAGATTTGATGAACAGCTTTTGACAATGAGTCATCCTGATGCAATGAATGCCCTGCTTGCCGGTAGAGAAGTAAGTGCTCATTTTGCCTCTGCTCCTTATCTTTTTTTAGAAAGCAAAGAAGAGGGAATTAAAAAGATTTTAAGTGGCAGAGAAGCCTTTGGTGGTGACTTCACCTTTATTATAGGTGTCAGTACTGAGGAGTTTTACGAGCAGCAGCCTAAAAATTATGCTTATTTTCTGAACGCCCTGGAGAAAGCAATAGAATTTATAGATGGGCAGCCAGAAGAAATAGCGGAAATTCTGGCAGATAATTATAATTTAAGTCAGACTGAAATGCTGGAATATCTAAACTGGCCGGGTATGACGTTCACCTCTGAAATCAAAGGTCTCAATAAGTTTATTGATTTTATGGCTGCAGAATCCTATCTGGAAGCAAATAATTATCAGTATTCTGAGCTTGTTTTTGAAAAAAATTTAGCCGGCAGCGAAAACATTTCAAAGGAGGAAGCTGTCCAAAATGAAGAGTAAATATAAACAGCGAATTTTTTGGGGGATAATTTTAGCCCTGATCTGGCAGCTAACAGCAGTAAGCGGAATTTTTTCGAAAATGATTTTTCCCGGTCTTGATCAGATTTTAACTGCTTTATTTGATTCACTAAAAGACGGCACCTTAATTAAGCAGATAGGATTTTCATTATCAGTGATTGCACAGGGGCTATTTCTGGCCACTATTACAGCTTTGATTCTTTCTCTGACAGCTTATTTTTCTAGTTATGCTGCTGGTTTGATAGATACCCTGACTGCTCTTGCTCATCCACTGCCTGGAATTGCCCTGATGCCTTTAATTTTGATCTGGTTTGGTTCTGGCAAAACGGCAATTTTGATTGTAATTATTCATTCAGTTTTATGGCCTTTAATTTTAAATTTAAGTACAGG
>QBLP01000048.1 GCA_003070825.1 Halanaerobium sp.
AGACAGACGTCAGCTATTCTCCTTATTTTTGGACCGGAGCAGTTTTAATTACAGTTATTATTTTTCTGGCAGATTATCTGGCCAACGCTTATTTTATTAAAAAACAGGGTGGAAGCAATAGAACGATTATGGCAGCTGTTATTGGAATGGTAGTTGGTACAATATTTTTGGGACCTCTGGGTTTTATAATTGGCCCTTTTCTTTTAATATTTATTGCTGAATACTGGCAGAGCAGAAATAAAACTAATTCCTTTAAACTTGCTTTAAGCAGTATCTTTGCTTTTGTGGCCAGCACAGCTTCCAGATTAGGGATGCAGCTTTTTTTGATGATCTGGTTTTTTATTGAAATTTACTAATAAGAAATTCTATTTTTTTAATGTCTAAAAATCAGCTCTAAGTTTGTTAGAGAAGATAATATTAAATTTTTAATAATTTAAAATTGAGGAGACTGGCTGATGTATAAAATTTACAGCGGCAATACGGGCAGTGGTAAAACTTCAAAATTAAAAACTGAGTATCAGCAGCTGGCAGCTGAACTGGGCAGCGAAAAAATACTGTTATTTTTAAATTCAGCGCGTTCTGTCAGTCAGTTCAGGGAAGAACTAGATTTAAAGTTAATGGGGAATTTAAATATATATACCTATTTTGGCTTTGTTAATCAGCAGTTAAATAAAAACTGGCCTGCTGTAGAAAGAAAATACAGCGGCTCCAATCAGCTGATAGAGCCAACATTCATGAATATTGAAACATCTCACTTTTTAATGAGTAATTATGTGGCAAAGTACAGAAAAAACAGATCCTATTTTCGCAGTATAAAGGCCAGGCCAGTTCAGATTGCAGTTCAGTTAATTGATAATTTAAATCTGGCTGCTTTTAATATGCTTGATTTTAAGGAGCTCAAACAGAGGCTGCTGGGCTGGACTCAGCAGGATGAAGAGCGCAGAGAGTATGCAGAGCAGTCAATAGAAATAATGAAGACTTTTAGAGATTTCTCTCTTAATTACCGCTTGTTTGACTATTCTGCAGCGGTGAGTCTGTTTAATAGATATTTACTGGCCGATCAGGATTATCTTTTTAATTTAAATCAAAAATATAATTATCTTTTGGTAGATGATTTAGAGAAAATGGTTCCTGCCGGACAGGAATTAATAAAATCACTAACTGGAGCTGGGATTAACGGAATTTTCACTTTTAATGAAAGTGGAGGATTTAACCGCTTTTTTGGCGGTAACCCGGCTGCAGCCAAAAAGCGTTTTTTTAATTCCGAGGCAGAAATACTTGAGATCAATGAAAATTATACGGCAGCAGCAGCCAGCAGTGAGCTGGCTCAGGAAATAAAGGCTGTTGTTCAGGAAAGAAAATCAAATTTAGTTCAGTCACCACTTTTATTAGAAGAAATTGACAGTGAGTTAAGAGGAGAAATGTTGATTAAAGTCGGTAAAAAAATTATTTCTCTGTTAAAAAAGGGAGTTAAAGCTGATCAAATAGCAGTTATTTCTCCTAAAATTGATAAGGTATTGAGCTTCAGCCTGCAGCAGATTTTAGAAAAAAATGGCTATCAATTGAGTAACTTTAACCGCTCCAAACGTTTAATTGATATTCCCTTTGCCCGGGCCCTGCTGATTTTATATTTATTTCACTGTGAGAGGACCAATATTGTTGGAGTATCTTCTCTGCAGCAGGCACTGTCCCTGCTTTTAGAACTTGATCCCCTGCGCTCATATATTCTGGCAGAAGAGATTGCAGCTTCCGGGATGAAATTAATTGACCTTGATGATTCGGGGTTAAGAGATAAAATAAACTTTCAGGCTGCAGAAAAATATGATTATTTAAAAGACTGGCTGCAGGATAAAAAGGAAGAAGAACTGGAAATTGAAGTCTTTTTTCAGTTAGTTTTTAGCGAAGTTTTAGCTCCTTTAGATCCCTCACAGGAAGATATTTTTGCCTGCCGTCAGATGATCGAATCAGTTGCTCGTTTTCATCAGGCAGTGGAAAATTTTCATCAAGAAAAAGATGATTTAAGTGAGCGCTATATTAACATGATTTATGAAGGTACTCTGGCTGCTGAAACTCTGTTTAAGGGGCAGGAAAAAGAGGCAGGAGTAATTTTAGCTTCACCCTATAAATTTTTATTTTCACCGGAGCTTGCTGGAGTTGATTATTTGTTTTTACTTGATATTTCAAGCAGTGACTGGATGCAGAGTATTGCCAAAGAATTAGTAAACCCTTATATTTACACCGAGCAGTGGCAGCAGAAAAATGAATGGGATGACCGTCTTGATCAAAAGATTCGTTTGAATCAGCTCAGTGATTTTTTAATCAGTTTAATTTATAAAGTCAAAAAGGGAATTTATATAGCAGATAGTTTTCTAAACAGCAGTGGTAAAGAACAGGAAGGTCCACTTTACCGCTGGTTTGATGTGAGAGGAGAGTAAGGATGGATTTTAAACCGAGACCGGGACAGAAAGAAGTTTTAGAATATCGAGGGGGCCAGCTTGCAGTTCCTGCAGTTCCAGGAGCAGGTAAGACAACAGTTCTTGCTCATCTGGCTGCAGAACTGATCGCCTCTGAGTTAAATAACGACCAAAAGATACTAATTGTAACCTATATGAATTCTGCAGTTGCAAATTTTCGCAAAAGAATTGGAGACTTTTTAGCTAAAAAAGGGCTGCCCCGGAGTCGCGGTTACAGTGTCAAAACACTGCACTCACTTGCCCTGGGGATTATTAAGGAAAAACCAGAAGCCCGCCTGATTAATCAGGATTTTGAATTAATCGAAGCCGGCAGGCGTTACCGCTGGATAAAAGATTTAAGCCGTAAATGGGCGGCGGAAAATGGAGAGCTTTTGCAGCAGTTTTTTAATTTAGAAAAAAATAGTTATCAATTTGATAAATATTTAAAAAAATGGAAAGAAGACGATTTTCCAGCCTATGCAGCTTCAATGATCTCTTATTTTAAGCTGAAACTGCTGGAGGGGGAAGAGCTTAAAAATATGGTTAGGTATTCAAATTTAAAGTCAGCTAATATTTTAACTCCAGCCGCAGAAATTTTTGCGGAATATGAATTTAGGATGGCCCAGGCCGGTTTACTGGATTTTGATGATCTGGTTCAGCAGAGCTTAAAACTGCTCAAAGAAGATCCAGAATTTACCGAAAGAATATCTGCTCAGTATGCCTATGTATTTGAAGATGAGGCTCAGGACTCCAATCAGGCTCAGGAAGAAATGCTTTATCTCCTAGCAGGAGAAAATAATAATTTGGTTCGAGTTGGAGACAGTAATCAGGCAATTACGGGTACCTTTACTCTTTCAGATCCTGATATTTTCCGCAGTTACTGTAAACGGGAAGATGTTAAGGTAGAAACCATGGCAGTTTCCAGCCGCAGCAGTCAGGATATTATTGATCTGGCAAATTATCTGGTTGACTGGAGCCAGGAAGAGTTTTCCGAAAGAGAAGTTGAGCCTTTAGAAAAGAAGTATATACAGCCAACTAATACTGATGACCCGGCACCAAATCCAGAACCGGAAGGGTACAGAATTGGCAGTAGAGCTTTTAATGACTGGAAAACAGAAAAGAAGTTTATTGCCCGTCAGTCTCTGCGCAAAGCGAGAGAAAACAACAAAGAGACTGCAGCAGTGCTGATGCCTACCGGCTGGCAGCTTGAAGAAATTGCAGCTGAAATTAACAGACTGGGAGGAGAATTTCAGCTTGCCGGCAGCAGTTCCAGTGATGCATTTTTAACTGAGCTGGAGGTTATCTTAAAATTTTTAACCTCACCGGCTGCGGCGGATAATTTAAAACTGCTCTTTGCTGAAGTTTTTGGCAGAGAAAATGAAGAATTAAATCAGCTTTTAGAAAAAACTCTGACTGAAAAAGAGAACCAGGAAATAATTTTTCCACTTTCAGGTTTGAATAGAGATAATTTTGACTTAGAATTTAGAAAAAAAGAGGGTTTTGATGAATTTTTTAAAAGTTTAACTCAAGTTCAGGGCTGGCTTGAAGCTTCAATGGAGCTGCCCCCGGACGAGCTGGTTTTATTTCTGGCCGAGAGAATAGAGCTGACCGGTAAAAAGCTGGCTCTGGCCCAAAATCTGGCTCTTGAATTTGGCAGGCTTTTAAAAGAAAACCCTGCCTGGAGGCTGGATCAATTAACAGCAGAGCTGCCGGAAATTAGAGATCGAATCAAGCAGTTTGCCGATACGCTGACCGAAATGGAAGGCTTTGAGGCCAAACCGGATCAGGTAACACTTTCCACTCTGCATAAAGCAAAGGGAATGGAATGGGATACAGTTTTTATCGGCAGTCTAACTTCAAGTCATTTTCAGCACGACAATGATGATTATTTTATGGGAGAGAAATTTTATTTGAACGAAGAAATAAAAAATCCAAAAGCTTCAGCCAGAGCAGAATTAGAATATATTTTGAATGAAAAAAAGGAAAGAAATGCTGATTATAAAGCCCGTCAGGAGTTAATAGCCGAAAGGGTGCGCTTGCTTTATGTAGGGATTACCAGAGCCCGTAAAAATTTATTTTTAAGCACTCATCAGAAAAAAGGGAAATGGGATAAGGATCCAGCTTTTGTTTTCAATTCTTTAGAAAAATTCATTGCAGAAAAGAAAGAAAAATTTCAAACTGAGGCTTAGACTGAGGAGGTTAAATAAATGGCAATTAATAATCTAGAAGAGCTTTATTTTTCTCAGTCTGCCCTGGCTATCTTTAACAACTGCCGCCGTCGTTTCCGTTACCGATACCTGGATGGTCTTTACTGGCCGGCTGAATGGGGAATGAACGAAGAAGTAAAAAATGATTTAAAACAGGGGCGGCAGTTTCACCTGCTGGCAGAAAGATATTACAGCCAGACTCTGGGAGAAACTGTGCTCAACTCAAATTCACTGCTTCAGTCCTGGCTAAATAGATTAAAAACATTTTCTGCAGCTGAAAATGTAGTCTCCGCAGAACAGGAACTTCGTTTTAAGGAAGATAATTTAAAATTACTAGCTAAATATGATCTTTTAAAATATGACAGCTCACTAAAGAAATTTATAATCTATGACTGGAAAACAGATAAAAAAAGTCTTTATCAAAAAGATATTAAAAACTCGATGCAGAGCCGCTTTTATTTATACCTTTTATATGAAGCTGGCTATGATTATTTTGCTGCTGATTATGAGCTTGAACAAATGCCGGAACTTATTTACTGGAATCCCCGTTATCCAGATCAGAGTCTGCAGATAAAATATAATCAGGATGATTTTCAGACGGATAAAAAATATTTTCAGGAGTTGATCACTGAAATTTTAGCTGAGGTAGAATTTCCACTGACAGCTGATTTAAATAAGTGCAGGTTCTGTGAGTACAGACCAATCTGCAGGGGAGAAAAAACTGAAAACAAAGAGCTAATAGAGGAAGATTTAGATTTAAATCTTGATTGGGAAGCAGTAGAGGAAATTGAGTTTTAATAATATTCTTGAAGTTGGAGCTGAAAATATTAGTTAAATATTTAAAATGAGGTGAGTTTTGGCAGAATAAATTCAAAAATTTATTCTCAAACTATGTTTAAAACTAAGGAAGATTATCAGCTGCGTTATATTTACCACACCAATCAGCATAATAATGCCTATCTGATTGAACTTAATTTAGATCAATATGATGATTTATTTAACAGCTGGGATGGCTCAGCTCTTGACCGAAAAGAACTAGATCCGGAGTTAAGTCATTTTTTGGAGAGGGCAAGCTATGAGCTGCCTTTAAAAGATAAAGTGGAGCTCTGCTTTTATCTGCCGGAAAGCAGAAAAGATGAAAAAATGGAGGCAGACTCCAGAGCTACAATCAAGAATAATTTTAGAATGAGACAATTCTTTATTGAACAGGATTTGAAGCATAATCATAAAAAAACCGCTACTTATATTGTTATGGGAGTTTTATTTTTAATCACCGCCTATTTAATTCCGGAAAGTAAGGATTTATCACTTTTGATTTCACTATTAATGGAAGGTTTATTTGTTGGAGGTTGGGTCTTTCTCTGGGAGGCCTTTTCCATCTTCTTTTTTGGCAGCCGGGAGCTAAAGGATAAAAAGAAAAGATATTATCGCTATCTTGATTCAGATATTGTTTTTAAATACAGAAAATAAGAGGGGCAGTTATGAGAATAAAAAAAGCAGCAGAGTTTGAGCCAAAAAAAGAATTAGTTGAATATCTCGAAAACAGGGAACTTGCTCTACTTGCTCAAAAGCGGGGACTAAATTCTAAAGCAAAATTGATTCAGTTTATTGAGCCCGAAAAATATACTCCACTTGAATTAAGAGATTTCCCACAGATAATGGAAATTGTGGATTTTATTTTAGAACATATTAAAAAGGATAGCCGAATTTTAATTTATGGAGACTACGATGTAGATGGAATTAGCTCTACCTCTATCTTAGTGGGGGCCTTAAGCCGTTTGAGTGATCAGATTAGCTATCACATCCCTGATCGTTTTAAAGAGGGCTACGGCCTTAATCAGGAGGTGCTGGCATCCTATCAGGAAGAAATTGATCTGGTGATCAGCTGTGACTGTGGAATCAGCAATTATGATGAGGTCAAATTTGCTAAAGAAGCTGGCATGGATTTTGTAGTTACTGACCACCATGATCTGCCGGATCAGCTACCACCAGCTGATTATGTGATCTCTCCCCGTCTACTGCCGGAAGACCATCAGGGATACTGGCTGCCGGGAGCCGGAATGGCTTATTTTTTAATTAAAGCAGTATTCAGTAAGGCAGGAAAAAAGGGAGAGGAACGAGAATTTTTAGATTTATTACTGCTGGCAATTATTGCTGATGTTGTGCCGCTTAAAGGTGAAAACCGTTATTTATTTAAAACTGGTTTAAAAGAACTCCAAAATACTAAGAGAATTGGACTGAAGGCCCTTTATAATGAACTGGATATCAACCCGCTGGAGATAAACGAAAAAACACTGGGTTTTCAAATTGGACCTTTATTAAATTCTGCCGGTAGAATTGACAGTGCAGAAAAAGGTTTAAAATTATTACTGGCAGAAAACAAGAGTAAGGCAGCCGGGCTGGCGGCCGAATTAAATCAGATCAACCAGCACCGTAAGGAAATCAGCCAGAGAATTTATTTAGAGCTAGAAAAAGAAATGGATCCAGAGCAGCGAAAAGCTGTAGTAAGTTATGATTCTGACTGGCATCAGGGTGTTATCGGGATTGCTGCCGGCAGAATAACAGAAAACTATCAGGTACCCGCTGTTTTGATGACTTCCAACCAGCAGAGTGAGTTGATAACAGGTTCGGCCCGCTCAGTTGAGGGTATAAATATTAATAATTTAATTGCTGAGTGCTCTGATCTTTTAGAAAAACATGGTGGCCATGCAGCTGCGGCAGGATTTTCCCTCAAAAAAGACCGACTGGAAAAATTCAAATTGAGATTGCAGCGTTTAATTGATCAGGAATTAGATGAAATTGATTCAGAATTGGAAATTGAAGCAGATTTAAACCTTGAACTGGCTGAGCTTACAGAAAAATTTTATCAGGGGCTGCGCCTTTTTGCTCCCTTTGGTGAGGCTAATCTGGAACCACTTTTTTATCTGGAAGGTGATATTTTAAGCAGCCGTGAAATTTCTGCTGGCCGGCATAAAAGGCTGGTTTTGGGTTCAGAAAATAATAAAATAACTGCTCTCTGGTGGTGGGCGGGAGAAATAGAAAATAACTACCGTCAGCAGTTTGCCTGCAGATTAACAGAAAATATTTATCAGGGCAACAGGAGCCTGCAGTTGGAAATAAAAGCTCTGGCTCCTCTAAAAGAAAAAAGCAGAAAAGTTAAAAGCCAGCCAGATATAAAAAAACAGCTTAAAGTAATAGACTGGCGACAGAAAGATATTTCGGAGCTGGAAGCAGGAGCAGCAGACACTGTCTATTTTGCCGAAGGTTTAAAAGAATATGACCTTTATCCTCTTATTAATCGAAACTATTATCGGGAGGCAGAAAATTTGGTTTTATTGACTATTCCACCTTCTCTTGCTCACTTAAAAGAAATTCTGCTTTTAACAGCTGCTAAAAAATTGTTTCTGATTAATAATGAAGAGCAAAGTCTAAATATAAATACTTTTATTAATAAATTATTATCGCTGATTAAATACAGTCTGCAGCAGGAAAATGGTATTTTTAAGCTGGAAGAGGCAGCGCTGGCCCTGGGGGCTGAAGAAATAACTGTCAAGAGAGCTCTGGAGTTTTTACGGGCTGAGGCGATGCTTAGTTATGAATATATATCCTATCAAGAGCTTTTGATCACAAAAGGTGGAACTAAAGATCGAGGCAGGTCGAATTTGAGCAGCGGCAGTCTAAAAAAACTTTTAAAAGAGAGTTCTGCCTTTAGAAGATTTATTAAATATAAAGATATAGATAAGATAGAAGGGTTATTAAATAATGCACTGAGTCGAAATGAATAGCATTATAACTAAGTTAAGTATTTGATATTAAATAAATGAAATCTTTAGTAAAATAAAAGAGGCAGGGATGTGATAAGAGAAGATGAAGATTAAAACTTTTAAGTTTTTAGAGGGAGCAGCTAAAGCAGAAGGACTAACAGTAATCATTGATGTTTTTAGAGCCTATACAACTGCAGCTTACCTTTTTGCAAATCAGGCAGAAAAGATATTTATTGTCAGTAAAGTGGAAACTGCTCGTAAGTTAAAGGAAGAATTAAATAATCCGGTTTTAATTGGCGAAAGAAAAGGAATTAAAATTGAGGATTTTGATTTTAATAATTCTCCTTATTTTATTTCTCAGCATAATTTTAAGGGGAAGGAAATAATCTTAAGTACCAGTGCAGGAACTAAGGGAATCATTGCTGCTGAAAATGCAGCTGAGATTATAACCGGTAGTTTTGTTAATTTTTCAGCAGCAGCAGAATTTATTAAAAGCAAAAATCCCAAAACTGTTTCACTGGTTGCAATGGGCAATAATGGAGTGGCAGAGGCAGATGAAGATAATCTTTATGCTGATCAGTTAACAAATCTGCTAGAAGGCAAAAAAACTCTTGCTCAGGCTGAAATTAAGGACAGGCTAAGAAGTCCTGCCGGAGACAGATTTTTTGCAGATGAGACACAATCAGAAATGCCCAAACAGGATTTTGAATACTGTTTAAAATTAAATAAATTTAATTTTGTGATCAGGGCAGTGCAAAGAGATTCTGATATTTATCAATTGATCAGAAAAGAGGTGGATTAAATGAAAAATGTTTTAATAAGCTTAGTAATTATTTTAGTTCTATTACTTGGAGCAGCAGTTACAAATCCTTCTCGGGAAGAATTTATAAATTGGGGAGTAGCAGAAATTCGCTCTCAGGCAGAAAATGATATAGAAAGGATTTTTGGAGGGGCAGTAGCTGCACCAATGCTTGAATTACAGACTGAGGTTGATGATTATGTCTTTTTCAGTATCTTTACTCTGCAGAAATCAGAGAGTGAAGCTAAGTATTTTGGGATATTCAACAATTTTTTTAGCCTTGGTGAGAATTAAAACAATAAATTGGATTCTCTAATTTGACATTAGAGCTGAATTTAATAAAATAATGTATGGACAATTAAAGTAGATAATTTATTTTTGGGATAATTAATCTGGAGGAGATTGGATAATGGATGATTATTTAGTTCGTGCAATAACAACAAATAAAGAAATTAGAGCTCTGGCAGTTAAATCAACTGGAGTTGTCAGGGAAGCACAGGAAAGACATCAGACTACACCGGTAGCGACTGCTGCTTTAGGACGAGTAATTACCGGCGCTTTATTAACTGGCTCATTAGTTAAATCTGGCGATGAGATAGTATTAAAAATTGAAGGCACAGGTCCTGCCGGAAAAATAGTAGCTGATGCCAATCAGGAAGGTGAAGTAAGGGGATATATTCAGAATCCTAATCTTGACTTGTATCAGACTGACTCAGGTAAACTTGATGTAGCAAAAGCTGTTGGGGCAGGAGAACTTTCACTGACCAAAATAATGAGAATGAAAGAACCTTATACAGGAAGTGTACCTTTGATTTCGGGTGAGATTGGGGAAGATTTAACTTATTATTTTACAGCTTCAGAGCAGGTACCATCCGCTGTGGGATTGGGAGTATTAGTTGACACAGACCTCAGTGTTAAAGCAGCTGGTGGATTTCTTATTCAATTACTGCCAGATGCTTCGGAAGAAACAATTCAGATGCTGGAAGATAATCTGGCTAAGGTGAGTTCAGTCAGCAAATTAATTGAAGCAGGAATGACACCGGAAGAATTGTTAGGGGAACTGCTGGGAGAGATGGATTATCGAATTATGGCCCGCAAAGATGTTAAGTTTAAATGCCGCTGCAGCAGAGAAAGAAGTTATGAGTTAATAGCAGGGCTTGGTAAAGAAGATATAGAAGAGACGCTTGCTGAAGAGGGTGAAATTGAAGTTCGCTGTCATTTCTGTAATAACACCTATACTTTTGATAGAGAAGAAGTAGAAGAACTGCTGGTTGAATTAGAAGCAAGAGAAAAAGATATTCCAGAAGTCGATACAGATCAAATTGTAGTTGAACCTGAAGATAACAAATAAAATTATAAATTATGATTTAAAAGACAAACCGCAGAGACTTTAAACTTCTCTGCGGTATTTTTTTAACTTTGCTGCTGTAGTTCGGGGCAGTAAGGCTTTTATATATATATTATTTTTTTGATATTTTTCTTCATAAACCTTAGCTGTATTGTGAATTTTTTCTACCCAGGATGCTTCAGAGTAGGGAAGATCCAGTTCTACTTCGACCATCTCTTCACTGATAATC
>QBLP01000331.1 GCA_003070825.1 Halanaerobium sp.
AATTGAGCTAAGATTTCTGTTAAATTGTTTACTGGATATTGATTAAGCATAATTATAATCAAATAAATAAGAGGAGAGATAAGAGATGAAAGCAAAAAAACTTACAGGAGAAAAAGCAGCAGAATATATTGAAGATGGAATGGTAATTGGCCTCGGCACCGGCTCCACCGCTTATTATGCAATTAAAAAGGTGGGGGAAATGGTCAGAAATGGATTAAAGGTAAAAGCTGTACCCACTTCTAAAGAAACTGCAGAACTGGCAGCAGCAGAAGGTATTGAACTGGTCGAACTGGCAAATGTTGAAGCACTGGATTTGACCATTGATGGTGCTGATGAGGTTGATCCGGATTTTAACCTGATCAAAGGTGGTGGAGGGGCACTGCTTAGAGAAAAAATTGTTGCCTCAGCAACCGATAAATTAATAATTGTTGTTGATGAATCAAAAATGGTAGAAAATCTCGGTGCTTTCCCCCTGCCGGTAGAGGTGACTCCTTTCAGCTGGCAGTATACACAGCGGATGATTGAGAAATTCAGCTGCAGCTCCGAAATCAGAAAAGAAGACGGCGAAATTTTTGTAACTGATAACGACAATTATATTTTAGACTGTAATTTTGGAAAAATTGAAGATCCCGTCAAAATAGCGGTTGAATTAAATAAACTGCCGGGAGTAGTCGAAAATGGAATTTTTGCTGAAATGGCAGAAATAGTTGTTGTAGGCTATAATGACGGCCATGTTGAAGTCTTAGAAAAGTAATTGAATAATTAAAAAGGGGAGCCGGCATCTGCTGAGCTCCCCTTTTAAGTCTAAAATTATTCAGCTTAATTTAAAAGCAACTTTTTTAAGTGGACTAAGTATTTTCAGATATTTTTTCTAAATCCTTTGCTGCCAGTATTTTTTCCATCAAAATACTGCTGATAATAACCAGCGGAATAGAAATTGCCCAGCGGATTGCTGTAAAAGAAACTCCAACATAACTTGCTTCAAAAAGAGTCATTGGAATCCTGCAGATTGCAGCCGTGCCGATATAACTGAAGATTATGCGCGGGCTTGCTCCTTTTTTATACAGAGCTGCTGCAACTGGAAAGGCGACATATAAGCCCCCAACAGTTGTGCTGGCCAGAATAATTGCCCACAGGTAGGCAAGAAAACCGGATTCTTCTCCCAGATGTTTTTCAATTGTTTCTTTATCAACCCAGACCTCAAATAATCCAATCAAAAGAAAAACTGCAGGGACAAATTTGATCATTGTTAAAAAGAATGAATAAAAATTATCGAAAATTCCCTGGGCAGTATTTAAATCCAATATAAATCCAACCGCTGTAAAAATTACAAAAATAATAAATAACCAGTAATCCTTTAAGTGTTTTGTCATTAGATAAACAGCTCCCCGTAAAAAAGACCAATTGCAATTGAGACTATAATCGCCATCACCAGAGAGATTAAGTTTCTGATAACGGTAATCTTAAGGCCGAAAAAGTCTTTTTCTACCGGATAGGTAACAAGTCCCACCATCATCAG
Organism: Halanaerobium sp.; assembly: GCA_003070825.1. Classification (GTDB taxonomy): domain Bacteria; phylum Bacillota; class Halanaerobiia; order Halanaerobiales; family Halanaerobiaceae; genus Halanaerobium. The sequence goes on from QBLP01000331.1 coordinate 1,520, forward strand.
GGTTGTTGTAAAGGCTGCAATAACAGTATAACTAACCCCTTTTTCCAGCAGTATTCCTGCCAGTGGAAAGGCAACAAAACCAGGCATAAAAGCAAGCGAACCAAGACCTCCTGCCAGTGCTACTCCAACTGCACCACTGCCATCTCCTAGAAACTTCAAAATCAGCTCATCAGAAACAAAATACAAAGAAAAAGCAACCAGAATTATCATATTCAAAAAAACTGGCGAATTTTTGCGTATTTTTTTCAGCCCAATCTTTAAACATCTGATTGTTTTTTCACGATCAATAATAAATAAAATAGCTGTCAGTGCAGCTGTAAAACTGTCTCTTATACACATCT
>QBLP01000332.1 GCA_003070825.1 Halanaerobium sp.
GTTTTAGATCAGTTTAAAGATCAGGACGAAATAACAAGAAATTTAAGAGATAAAGATAAAGTAGCTCTCGCTGTTGAGATGGGCTTTTTAGTTGGACGTGGAGATGGAACTCTGGCTCCAAAGGCAGAAATGAGATTTGGAGAAATGGCAGCAATGCTCTACAGAGTTAAAGATAGATATAAGCAGATAGATATACTTTCTACCAATGACTTCCACGGTAAGGTTGAAGCCGGTTATGAAGCAGGAGCAGCTAAGCTGATGGGGGCAATAAACCACTACAGAAGTGCCAACCGCAAAGGTACAATTTTGGTGGATGCTGGAGATGCCTATCAGGGAACACCAATTTCCAGTTTAAATAATGCAAAACCTGTAATTGAATTTATGAATCATGCCCGCTATGTAGCTCAGGCTGTAGGTAACCATGAGTTTGACTGGGGAATAGAAGAATTAAAGCGAATTAATAAGGAAACATATTTCCCAATGCTGGCTGCCAATATCGTTAACAAAAATACTGGAGAATTAGTTGAGTGGGTTCAGCCAACTCGAATGATTCCTGCTGATGGAGTTAAAATTGGTTTGATAGGAATTACAACTCCAGATACTAGAGGTACTACAATGCCTTCTAATATAGCTGAGCTAGAATTTACTGACCCAGCTGCAGCTATTGAAAAGTACAGTGCCCGTTTGAGAGAACAGGGTGCGGAAATGATAATAGTTGTCGGCCACTTACCGGGAACAACTGATTATGAGAGTGGTAAAGTTAGTGGAGAACTGGTAGAAGTAGCCAAAAAAGTTGATGTAACAGGTATTGTTGGCGGCCACAGCCACCACACTGTAACAGCAGTTGTTAATGGAAATCCAATTGTTGAAGCCTATAAGCACGGACGTGAGCTGGGTAATTTAAGATTCTTTGTAAGTGAAAAAACAGGCGAAATTTATAATACAGTTCCAATGAGTCATCCGGTCCGCAAAAGTGTAATTGATCTGGAAAAAGATCCTAAAATTGCAGAAATGGTAAGTGAATATCAGGAAGAATTAGAACCAATTATGTCTGAAGTTTTAATTGAGACTGAGCAAAAATTAGTCAGCAGTTATGATACCATCTCAAAGGTTGGGGCTTTAACTACTGATGCAATGGCTCAGGAAGTAAATGCTGATATTGCTTTCCAGAATCCAGGTGGATTGAGAATTGATCTGCCAAAAGGTGAGATAAATGTAGGTCATATTTATGAGCTCTTACCATTTGGAAATACAATTGTGACTGGTGAAATGACCGGTAAACAGATAGTTTCCATTTTAGAGCAGAGCTTTACCTTTGACAAAGGAATGATGCAGCTTTCTGGATTGAGGGTAAAATATGATAAAGACCAGCCTAAATATGAGCGGGTAGTATCTGTAACTCTTCCAGACGGCACTCCACTTAAAATGGACAAAGAGTACACAGTAGCAACTAATAATTTCCTTGCTGAAGGTGGAGATGGATTTGCTGCCTTTACTGAGGTTGACTTTACAGACAGCTATATCAAAGTTAGAGATGCCTTAATTGAGTATCTGCGTGAGCTGGAAGAAATTAAGGTAGATCCGGCTCAGAGAGTAACTGAAGTAGATCAGTCAGCAGCTCTAAGAATCAGATATGCTGCTTAAATAAATATTACTTCAAACTAGCTTGAAGGAGCAGCACCCTTTCTATTGGGGGTGCTGTTCTGGTTTTTAGGGAGTAGGGATGGCACCGGGTACTTAGCAGGTTAAAATGAATAGAATTATTGCTGCTAAAGATCCAGTTTTAGCAGACAGCTATGTAAAAGTTCCTAAGCCAGAAATAATGCCAGCAGCTGGATTAGACCAAAAGTTAAATGGAGCTGGTTAGTTACAGGGCTGTCTCTTATACACATCTCCGAGCCCACGAGACA
>QBLP01000333.1 GCA_003070825.1 Halanaerobium sp.
GCCACAGACTCTATATGATAAGTCTGTGGGAAAAGGTCTACAGGCTGGATTTCAAGCAGTCTATATTTTTCTTTTAAACTTTTTAAATCCCTGGCCTGAGTAGCAGGATTACAGGAAATATAGATTATTTTTTTTATCTCATTAGCAAGCAGCAGCTGAATAGTTTTTTCATCCAGTCCTTTTCGGGGGGGATCAAAGATAATTGAATCAATTTGATCTCTTTCTATAATTTCTGGCAGCTTATCTTCCACCAGCCCCAGCTCAAAATCTACATTATTAATATTATTTAGTTCAGCATTGGCTCTGGCATCTTTAACAGCTGCTTTTAAAGATTCCACTGCATATACCTTTTCTACCCTGTCGGCAAGATAAAGTGCAATACTGCCGGTACCAGAAAAGGCATCGACTACTCTAGCACCGTGATCATCTCCGATATAATCTGCTGCAGTATCATATAACTTTTGAGCCTGCATAGTATTAACCTGAAAAAATGATCGGGCAGAAATTAAATATCCTGTCTTACCAATATATTCAGTAATTTTATTTTCTCCTGCTAATAGTATATCTTCTTTACCAAAAATCACATTGGTATTCTGATTATTAATATTCTGAACTACACCCTTCAGTTCTGGAATCTTGCGCATTAAAGTCCTGGCAATTAAATTCTTATCGATAAAATCATCACCATTGGTGACCATTACCAGCAGAGCCTGATTGGTGCAGGTACCGACTCTAATCACCAGATGCCGCAAAAGTCCCTGCAGAGTATTTTCATTATAGACACTGATCTGAAATTTATTTAATTCTTTTAAAGTTATTCTTAAAATTCTGTTGATTAAAGGATGCTGAATTAAGCAGTTATGGTTGGGAACAATATCATGACTTCCTCTTTTATAAAAACCGGCAGTTATCTGATCATCTTCATTTAACGCCAGTGGAAATTGAGCCTTATTGCGATAGCGAAAGTCGTCATCTGCAGCCAGTACATCTCTTAATTTAAAATCTTCAATCTCTGCTATTCGATTGATTAACTGCTTAATATTATTCTTTTTAAACTCCAGTTCTTTTTTATAGTTTATATGCTGGAGCTGGCAGCCTCCACACTCATTATATACCGGACAGGGAGCTTTAGTCCTGCCTTCTCCAGCTTCCACCACTTCTATTAGTTTAGCAAAAGCATAATCCTTTTTAATCTTAGTTATTTTAGCTTTTACCAGATCACCCGGTAAAGTAAGGGAGATAAAAACAGCCATTCCATTTTCCGCTCTGGCTACACCGTCCCCACCGTGGGCTAAATCTTCTATTCTAAAAGTTTTAATTTCACCTTTTCTCAAAATTGGCACTCCTCTATAAAATTATTATTAACTTATCCCTATCAAGTTTTTGACCCTCCTCGGGGCAAGCCCTCGAGGATTCCTGCTTCTTAGAAGTGCTAACCCACCATCTCCACAGGCTTAAAATCCCGTAAGTCCTACGGTATATCTTCTAACTTGCCTTTTGTATTTTTAATCCCTCATTTAAAATATTAACACTAGCGTTAATATCCCTGTCATGAACTTCTCCACATTCAGGGCATTTCCATTTTCTTATTTTTAGATCTTTAACTTTTTCATTTTTATAGCCGCAGTTATTACAGAGCTGGCTGCCTGGAATATTCAGTATATGTTTTATATTTATCTGCTTTAGCTTTTGCAAGAAAATGATTATATATATACCTTGTACAACCAACTGATTTATTTATTAATATTTTTTGTTTTTTATTAGGATATAGCCTGAACTTATATCCTTATTCTCTTATAATATTTTTGTCTGTCATGCTTGCACCTCCTCACAGGTATTATACCTGTCTCTTATACACATCT
>QBLP01000334.1 GCA_003070825.1 Halanaerobium sp.
GCGGCAGTGTGCTGGCACTGATGTTGGGAATGCTTTTAAATCCTATTATTAGAGAAATTTCTATTTTAAACAGCGGTATCAATTTTGTTTCCAAGAAAATTTTAAAGGCAGGAATTGTACTGATGGGACTTACTTTGAGTTTTTCTCAGGTTTTATCTGTCGGTGGTTATTCATTAATTGTGATGACCTTTACTCTGCTGACCGCCTTTGGAGGAGGGTATTTATTTGGCCGTCTTTTTAATATGAACTGGAAACTTTCAAGTCTTATTTCCGCTGGTACCGGTGTCTGCGGGGGCTCTGCAATTGCTGCAGTAGCTCCAACAATTGAGGCGGACAACAGCCATATTGCCTATGCTATTTCCGCTACTTTTATTTTTGATGTGCTGATGGTAATCTTATTTCCTCTAGCAGGCAGATATTTTGGTATGAGTGATTTAGGTTTTGGCCTCTGGGCGGGAACAGCAGTTAATGATACCTCCTCGGTGGTAGCAGCTGGCTATGCTTTTTCTGATGCTGCCGGCGCTTTTGCTGTGATAGTTAAATTGACCAGAACTCTTTCTATAATCCCTATAGTTATGATTTTTTCTGTGATCAATGCCAGAGAAAATAAAAAGCTGGGTTTAAGTTCAAATAAGCAGGAAGAAAAAGTTGAAATCAAAAATATATTTCCCTATTTTATTCTCTTGTTTTTAGTAATGGTCGCAGTTAAAAGTACCGGTTTAATTTCAGCTGAATTAAGCAGCAATATTGCTTCCATATCAAAATTCATGATGATTATGGCTTTAGGAGCAATTGGACTGACAACAAATTTTAGCGAGGTATCTGATTCAGGTATTAAACCATTACTGCACGGTTTTATTATCTCTTCACTGGTAGTTGTTGTTTCTTTTACAGTTCAGATCTTTATTGGTCAGATCTAGGCATTTAAATTTAGAAGAGCTCATGTTAAGATAAAGCTAAAGGAAGTGATTATTAATATGAATAATATAAAGTTTAAGGCACTGGAAGTAAGTGAGATTAATGGAGAATATAAAAGAGAAATTATTGAGAAAGAAATTAAGGATCTGCCAGCAGGAGAACTAATAGTTAATGTTAAGTATTCTTCTTTAAATTACAAAGATGCTCTATCTGCAGCGGGTAATAAGGGGGTTACCAGAGAATATCCCCATACACCCGGTATTGATGCAGCAGGCATAGTTGTAGAGGATCAAAGTGGAACTTATCAAAAAGGTGATGAGATAATAGTTACCGGTTATGATTTAGGAATGAATACTGCCGGTGGACTTGAGGAATATATCAGAATCCCAGCAGACTGGGCTGTAAAATTACCGGAGAATCTGACTTTAAAAGAAAGTATGATTTATGGTACAGCAGGTTTTACGGCAGCTCTCTCGGTTTATAAACTTCTAGCAGCAGCTGTTGAAGGGAAAGATATTCTGGTTACTGGTGCTTCCGGAGGAGTTGGGAGTTTTGCCTCTGCCATTCTAGCAAAGCTCGGTTATGAAGTTACAGCAGCAACTGGTAAAACTGAGGCAGAAGCTTATTTTAATAACTTAGGGGTAAAAAATATTATTGATAGAAAAGAACTTGATGATGATTCTGCTAAAATGCTTTTAAAGGAAAAATGGTCTGGAGTTATTGATACAGTTGGAGGTAATTTGCTTTCTACCGCAATTAAATCAACCAGATATGGTGGAGCTGTAACCTGCTGTGGAAATGCTGTCTCTTATACACATCT
>QBLP01000335.1 GCA_003070825.1 Halanaerobium sp.
TCGCAAATATGTGATAATTTATACAAAGTCTTAATGCAGCCTTTAATTCAATAGAAAAAAGCCGAGATCTCAGCCCGGCCAGCTCTCCTGCTCTTAAAATTTAGGATTTCTTCATTATTTCTGCTTCTATTTTAAAATAATTTTTTTTGGCAGTTTCCGAAAGTTCCTTCATTATTTCATCTCTAATTTTAAAAGCCAGTTCTTTTCGATCATGACGCTTGCTGTCATTTAAAATTTCTGACCAGCTTATTTTTTTACTCTTATTAAAGAGATCATAATCCACCAGTCTTTCTCCCTCACTGTTATATTCAAAAGCAAATAATATTTTTTTGATTTCAATTGGAGATAAAAAGGTAAAGAGTCTTACCTGATAGGCAGTTATTGAAAATAAAGCAAAGGCATGGTCCTTAGTCCAAGATTCTCCCAAAATTATTCCCGCTTCCAGGTCTGATAAAATAGTTATCAATCTCTTATATTCTAATTCATAAAGCTCATCTGAATCATAAATATTAATTTTAAGTTCTGACCACTGATGATCTTCCAGTCCGTGAGTAATATACCGGACTGCATCCCGCCGCAGCTCCTCAAAAAGAAGCGTAGACTCTTTATTTATTAAAATATTATTTCTAACTTTTTTTAAAGATTTAAGTCTAGATTTGATTGGCTGTTCGGTAAAGGAAATAATTGTGCTGTTGGTACTTCCCCTATCAATTCCTTCCAGAATTGAAACTTTTTCTGCCTGGTAATTCTCAATAATTTCCTCAATTACTTTTTCTCCGTTTTCCGGGATTCTCATAACCAGCTGACCCGGGCCAGCTGTAACTTTTTTTACCGCCTGACTTAACTCTTCATTATTTAAAATCATCGCCAGCAGAGAAGTAGAGTTCAGAGGCAGATATAAAATTAGATTAGAGTCTTCAACCTTAAAACTTTTATTTTGCTGATCACTTAAAAAAACTATTACAGATTCTTCAGCCGCCAGTTTAATCGCTGCCTTAAAATTAAGACGCCTCACCTCAGTTTTTTGAGAAAGTTTCTCAGAAAACAAATTAGGATCTTTTACTTTCAAAAACAAGTAGCGGGGACCACTGCGGACAAAATTCATCAAACCACTCCTGTTAACTAAAAATTATTTTAACTTTCTAAAAATTTAAAGCAAAATAAATTAGCCAGATCCTTGCAAATCTGACTAAGAATAATTACATATTTAAATCATATTAAAGCTTTTGTACTGCCTTCCCTGATCAACTGTCCAGGGATAATTGACCTTATAATCTGTTTTGGAAGGCAAGAGCAGATAATTGATATTTAAAATTCCATTAAGATATTTATTTTTACTCTCAAATTCACTCTTTTTATTATGTCCGAATAGATTAATATCTGCTTTCTGAGGAAGATTTTCTGGGTAATGTGCCAGACCAATCTTAACCCCATCTAACTCGATTATTGTTCCTTCGACAACAACTTCACTTCTCTTTGTATTATCTTTTATGATACTGATGTCATCATGATTACCAGGCACATAAATAATTCTGGCCGATGTTAATTTTTCTAAATTACTGATAAATTCAGCTGACTTTTTCTGATAAAGTGGAATTATTTCAGAACCAGCATCTTCAAGTTTTAGATTATCAACCAAATCTCCAGTATGAATAATAACATCCGGCTGGCTGTAGTTTAACATTTTATAGATATGAGAATAAATTGATTCCGGAGTATCACTAATATGCATTATTTTTAATTCCTGAGAGCTGTGAAACTCTTCCGGTAATTTATAACGATTTTTAAAATCAGCAAGACCGCTGCTGAAATTATTAAATACCTTTCTGATTACTGAAGTCATATAAACCACTCCTCTGCTACTCTGTTAATTGACCTGTCTCTTATACACATCTCCGAGCC
>QBLP01000049.1 GCA_003070825.1 Halanaerobium sp.
AATAAAGAGATAACTTGATTCAAACGGTGCTATTTAGATTTCACAACATTTGTCAAAGAGCCAAATTATAATATAATTAGCTAAAATAAATAAAATTTGGACATTTATTTACAAAACCGACAGGTACCGGGTACCTGTCAGTATAGTGAAATTAATTTTCTTTTTCCGTAAAACTTTCTATTATTTTGTAATAATCTCCTTTAGTTTTTAAAAGATGAGTTAAAATCTCTCTGACTGCTCCATTACCACCGTTAAATTTAGATATCAGATCACAAACTTCTTTAACTTCTTCTGCAGCGTCTGCCGGGCAAGCTGCAAATCTGGCCTCTTTCATTACCGGTAAATCATTTAAGTCATCACCTAGATAAGCTAAATTACTATAATTAATTTCCTTTTCTTCCATCAGCTTTTCTAAAGCCTGTTTTTTATTTCTAACACCCTGATAATATTCTTTTATTCCCAGCTCAGCTGCTCTACGAGCTACAACTTCGGATTTCCGACCGGTCATGATTATCACGTCATAATCCATTTTTATCGCAGCTACTATTATCAAACCATCTTTAACATTAAAAGCTTTAAATTCATTTTTGCCATTATCTAAATAAACTTTGCCGTCTGTCAGTGTACCATCAACATCCAAAAAAATTGTATTAATATCTTTCACTCTGATCCCTCCATTTATAATCAAAAAGAACAAAATGGCCTTCGGACAATCTGTAATATAGTAAGGTTAAATTTTGTTGATAGCGGAAATTATGAAACTATAAAGATTATCCACAACAAACCATCAGGTATAATTTCCTAGCTAATAAAAATATGTATAAACTACATTTATTATATGTTCTTAGAAAGCATTCTGCAATGTTTGCCGCTAAATCACCAAACCCCCAGCGTTTAAACTGAGGGCAATATTAAATAATTTATTATTTTAGATAGTACTTTTCTGCTTTTCCTTTTTTAATTTTAATTCAGCTGCTTTCTCTGCCACTTCTTTTTCCTTGGCCCGATAATTTAAATAACCGGCTGAGATAATTAATACAGCACCGAATACTGAAAATAGATCCGGCATCTCCTGAAATAAAAGCAGTCCGAAAATTGAAGAGAAAACAATATTCGCATAAGTATAAATTGAAAGTTCTCCCGCCTCTGCATGCCGATAGGCATTGGTCATAAATAACTGAGCTGCTGCTGCAAATAATCCTAAAGCTAATAGGGCTGCTGCCTGGATAGCTGTAGGAATTACAAAACTACCGCTGAGCAAAAACGGTATCATTGCCAGAGTTGAAAAAAGACTGAAATAAAAAACTACTGCAGCTGCTGAATCAGTTTTGCGCAGCTGTCTAACTATTGTATATGCAATTCCCGCAAATAAACTGGACATTAAAGCAATTAAAGAAGGTATTAAATTAGAATCAAAACCCGGTCTAATTACCAGTATAGCGCCTAAGGCTGCTGTTACTAAAGCAATTAGCTGTTTTTTGCTAACCTTCTCTTTTAAGAATAAAGCTGCAAAGATCATTACAAAAAACGGGGACATCTTATTTAAAATTACTGCATCAGATAGTTTAATATTTGCCAGGGCATAAAAATAGGCTGCAATTCCTAAAACACCAAAGATACTGCGTAAGATTAAAAGCTTTTTATTATTTCCGGTCAGTGAGCTGCCGCTTTTTTTGACAAGACTGAAGGCAATAAAAATACCAACTAGATTTCTAAAAAATATCTTTTCTGCTGTCGGCATATCACCTAAAAATTTAACTGCAGCTGCCATCATCGCAAAAAAGAGTGACGATAAAAGTATATAGGTTATTCCTTTTTTTCTGTTTTCCATTGTTTCCACCTCATCTTATAGTCTTATAAACTTATTGAGTTATTGACAAAATTCGACAGGTTCACGGTGCATGAACACAAATGAACATAAACAAACAAAAGCAAACAAAAATTCATGAAAGAAAGTCATTGAGATTCATTATCATTATTATATAGATTATTTGCTTTTATGTAAAGTAAAAACTCCACCTTTTGGTGAAGTTTTTAAAATCAGTTTTCAAATTTTAGTTTCGCTCATTCAAAGCCTCTTTAAGTGTATGCCAGGATAAAACTGCACATTTAACCCTGGCCGGCATGTTAGAAATATTCTTTAAAGCCACTGCATCTTTTAGCTTTCTTAATTCCTGCTGATCTTCTATATCTTTTTTGATCATCGCAATAAAAGTTTCAACAAGATCCAGTGCTTCTTCGATGCTTTTACCTTTAATTAAATCAATCATGATTGAAGTTGAAGCCTGCGAAATCGCACAGCCGCTGCCCGTAAAAGCTGCATCGCTGATAGTATCACCATCAAATTTAAGCTCCAGAGTTATATCATCTCCACAGCTTGGATTGTGACCATGCTCACTCAAATCTGCAGCTTCTAATGAATGTTTATTGCGGCTGTTTTTATTGTGTTCCATTATCAATTCTGTATAAACTGAATCAAGATCCATAACCAAAAACCTCCCTTACTTTCTCCAGTGATTCCAGGAAGCGGTCCACTTCTGCTTTTGTATTATAGAGATAAAAACTTATTCGCCCGGTGGAATTAATCTGATAGTAGTGCATTAACGGTTGAGCGCAGTGATGGCCAGAACGGATAGCAATCCCCTCACTGTCAACTATTGTAGCCAAATCATGAGAGTGAACATCTTTAATATTAAAAGATATAATTCCACCGCGATTTTCTAAATCCAGCGGCCCGGCTATCTCGACATAGTCCAGTTTCTTCATTTTATTAAGGGCATAGGCTGTTAATTCAAGCTCATGTTCCTTAATTTTATCCAGTCCTATCTCTTCTAAATATTCAATTGCTGCCTGTAAACCCACTGCACCTTCCACATTGGGAGTACCGGCTTCAAATTTTTCAGGAAGTGGAGCATAAGTAGAAACCTGTTCTTTTACATATTCTATCATACCTCCGCCTTTTAGAAAAGGAGGTAATTCATCTAAAAGATCTTTTTTTCCATAAAGTACACCAATCCCCATTGGTCCCAGCATCTTATGACCGGAAAAAGCATAAAAATCAGCATCTAAATCTCTAACATCAGTCTTAATATGAGGAGCCCCCTGCGCACCATCAACAACAACTAAAGCACCCTTTTGATGGGCAAGTTCTGCCATTTCTTTAATCGGGTTAATTACCCCACTCACATTTGACATCTGGGAGATGCTAAAAATCTTAGTTTTTTCTGTCAGTTTTTCTTTAAGCTCTGCCAGTGGAATTCTATAATTTTGATCTGGATATAAGAATTTTAAATTCAAATTTTTTCTCTCAGCCAGCTGCTGCCAGGGAAGAATATTACTGTGGTGCTCAAGCACAGAGATTAAAATTTCATCTCCCGCTTCAACAAAAGCTTCCAGGCTATTTGCCAGCAGATTTAGGGATTCTGTAGTATTCCGGGTAAAAATAACTTCTTCTGCTTTTTCGGCATTGATAAAATCCCTGACCTTAGCTCTGGCCTTTTCGTAAGCTTCGGTAGCGCGAACACTTAAAGTGTGAGCACCCCGATGAGGATTAGCATTAATTGTACGGTTATAATTATCCACTGCAGCTAAAACAGCTTCCGGTTTTTGGGTTGTAGCCGCATTATCAAAGTAAACAAGATCTTTACCATTAATCTGCTGCTTTAAAATTGGGAAATCAGCTTTATATTTTTCGACAAAATTCTGGTCACTTTTATTTTCTTTAACTGCGGATTCTTGTTTTGACATCATTAATAACACTTCCTTTAAGGTCATTAAGAGGTATTTTAGCAAAAATTGGGTTAAAAGCAGCTTCTACCATTAGCTGTTTGGCTTCTGCTTTAGTCAGACCTCTGCTCATTAGATAAAATAAGAGCTGTTCATCAATCTGGCCTGCACTTACAGCATGTTCTCCCTCCACATTATCTTCCTCAGAAAACAATGCTGGTATGGAATCAGAATCAACTGTTTTATCTAAAAGCAGAACCTCTTCCTTTTCTGATCCTTTTGCCTGGCCCGCACCTTTCTGAAAATATAAATCACCTCTAAAAACTTTCTGAGCCCTATCTTTCAAAACACCTTTGCTTTCAATTTTACTGCTGCTGTGGCGTCCCTGATGATTCATTTTAAATCCTAGATCCAGCTTGCGGTCGCCGTCAGCAAAATAAACTGAACTTATGCTGGCTCTGCTGCCGGCATTCATTAGGGTGTTTTCATTATTAGTAACTGAATTTCTGCCGCCCAGTTCAATTGGAATCCAGTTTAGCTCTCCCTGATTGGAAACCAGAGAAATATTACTGTCAAAGTTATCACTCTGATCATTAAAACGCTGCACCTTAACAATATTTAAAACAGCGTTATCTTTAACAATTACTCTGGTTAAACCATTATGAAAAGCTTCTAAGTTTTGATCCTGCATTCTATAGTCAAAAACTACCGTTAGGCTTGAATTTTCTTCAGCCACGATTAAATTATTATCAATTAAAACAGGATTTTCCTGATCAAGTTGATAAAAAATCTCAACTGGTAATTTTAATTTAACATTTTTTGGAGCTTTAATAAAAAGACCAGTATTGTAAAATGCTTCGGCCATCGTCAGATACTTGGCATCAAGCCCCTGATTACCTTTTTTGACCTTTTTATCTTTAAACTGATCCAGATAATTTAAAATTTCTTCTTCATTATTTAGATTATCTGTCATTCTTTTGATCAGCAGCTCATCCTGACCCTTTTTTTCTTTTAAATATTCCTTATTATAAGGATTGTATTCTGGAAACTGATAGTCAATTAAATTTATTCGCTTATAATCACCCTGAGCCAAATATTTAAAATGATCAAAACTTTCTCTTCTTCTGCTGCTTAATAGTTTTGACTGGCCGGTGGTTAAATTATCTACTAATTTTTTATTGTACATCTCATATCACCTATCCTATAGTCCCTTCGAGTTCAAGGTTGATTAGATTATTTAATTCAACTGCATATTCTAATGGTAATTCACTGGCAATTGGCTCCACAAAGCCGCGGACAATCATGGCCTTTGCTTCCTCTTCGCTGATTCCTCTGCTCATCAGATAGAAAACAGCTTCCTCACTAATTCGTCCAACCTTTGCTTCATGGCCGATATCAATATCATCAGTCTGCAGTTTCATAATCGGTAAAGTATCTGATTTCGACTCATTATCCAGCATCAGCGATTCACAGGAAACGGAAGCTTTTGCTCCATGAGCATTTCTAGTTGCTTTAAGCAGGCCGCGGTAATAAGCATGGCCGCCATCTTTAGCAATCGAGCGCGAATTGACTGTTGAAGTTGTATTTGGAGCGTCATGAATTACCTGAGCCCCGGTATCTAAATACTGTCCTTCAGCGGCAAAAGTAACCCCAGTAAACTCTGCTCTAGCTCTGGCTCCTTTTAAAATACTCATTGGATAAAGCATTGATACTTTTGAGCCAAAAGAACCAGAAACCCACTCAATAACGCCATCTTCTTCTACTAAAGCTCTTTTGGTATTTAAATTATACATATTACGGGACCAGTTCTCTATTGTACTATAGCGAAGTTTGGCACCTTTATTTACAAATAATTCTACAGCACCTGCATGGAGATTATTAACCGAATATTTTGGGGCTGAGCAGCCTTCAATAAAGTGAGCATTTGCTCCCTCTTCCAAAATAATCAGAGTATGCTCAAACTGACCTGAGCCAGGTGCATTCTGACGGAAATAAGACTGGAGAGGAATATTTACATCTACTCCTGCTGGAACATAAACAAATGATCCACCTGACCAGACAGCTCCATGCAGAGCTGAAAATTTGTGATCATTAGGTGTGATTAATTTCATAAAGTGTTGTTTGACTAAATCCTCATGTTCTTTAACAGCATTTTCCATATCCATATAAACAACGCCCTGTTCAACCATTTCTTCTTTTAGATTGTGGTAAACAACCTCAGAATCATACTGAGCACCTACCCCGGCTAAAGATTCCTTTTCTGCCTCCGGAATTCCCAGAGCATCAAAGGTATTCTTAATTTCTTCCGGAACCTGATCCCAGTCACTCTGGAGATCAGCATCTGGCCTGACATAGGTAATAATATTATCCATATCTAAATCAGAAATATCGGCTCCCCAGGTGGGAACCTCTTTATTCTTATATATTTCTAAGGCTTTCAACCTGAATTTCAGCATCCATTCTGGTTCATCTTTTTCTCTAGAAATTTCTTTTATTACTTCAGGAGTTAACCCCTTAGCAGATTGATAACGATGTTTTGCTACATTTTTTTCTTCATGCAGACTGCGGTCAATGTCATTGACTTCTGTCTTTTCGCCCATCTAAAATACCTCCCTGTTCTCAAAACATTTAAATCTATCTTAAAAATACTTAATTTCCCCAGATCAATTTGCTAGACAGAGTGACAGCTAAAAATCTGTACTAACAGTTACTTTTAGAATTACTCTCATCTAAAGCTTCTTCTTTATATCTGGCAAAACCTTCTTTTTCAATTTCTGCTGCCAGCTCCATATTCCCTGATTTGGCAATTCTACCATCAACCAGCACATGTACATAATCAGGTTTTAGATAGTCTAAAATCTTATTATGGTGGGTAATTATTATCATTGCATTATCTTCAGAAGCCAGTTTTTTAATTCCTTCTGCAACAGTCTTGGTTGCATCAACATCCAGTCCAGAATCAGTTTCATCTAAAATAGCAAGTTTTGGTTCTAAAACTGCCATCTGCAGAATTTCATTTTTCTTTTTCTCTCCACCAGAAAAGCCTTTATTTAAATAGCGATCTGCATATGATTGATCAATATTAAGCAGATTCATTTTTTCTTCCAGAAGAAATTTAAAGTCAAAAATACTCTGCTGTTCTCCGCTAACTGCAGTTTTAGCAGTCCGCAGAAAATTTTCCACGGTTACTCCTGGAATTTCCTGAGGATATTGAAATGATAAGAAAATCCCCTTCTTGGCCCTTTTATCAACAGCAAGTTGATTAATGTTTTCACCTTCAAATTCGATATTTCCCTTTATAATCTTGTGTTCTGGGTGACCCATCAAAACATTTGCTAGAGTTGATTTTCCAGCTCCATTGGGACCCATAATTACATGAATTTCACCTTTATTAACTTCTAAATCAATTCCATTTAATATTTTTTCTTCTTCAACTTTTGATTCCAGATTACAAATTTTAAGCAATTTTTTATCCATAATCTATGTCATCTCCTTTATTAAAGTTATCTGCTCAGCATACTGCTATTTATATCCTACAACATTACTCAACTTTAGTCAAGGTTTTAGCTGAAAAAGTAACTCAATTTACATAAAAAAGAGTACCGGGCACCTGGGAAATTTAAAATTAAAAGGTAAATTTATCCAGGTGCCCGGTACCAACACAACAGACTATTCAATATATTTTTTTCTAAACAGCAATCTTAAAACTACATATAAAGGAACTGCTGTTAAAGCTCCGATAAAACCAAATAAATAAACTCCTGATAAAACAACAAATAAAACAACAATGGGATGAATCTCCAGTCTTCTACCCTGAACCAGTGGTCTGATTACATTGCCTTCCAAATACTGCGCTATCACAATAGTTATTAATACCCCTAAAAACAAAAACCAGCTATTTGTCGCAGCGACAAATACAGCAGGCAGACTGCCAAAAAAAGGCCCAATAATCGGAATTAAAGAGGTTATCATGGCAATAAATGCCAGCACAGCTGCATTAGGGAGTCTAATTATCAAAAATCCGGTGAACATTACTAAGCCCAGAAAAAAAGCAACCACTACCTGTGAACTAATAAATGTTGAAACTAAGTGATCAATTTCCACCGCCAGTTTTTCAACTTTTCTTTTATTTGCTTCTGGCACAATTGTCATCATATTACTAAATAATTTTTGGTCATCTTTAAGTAAATAAAATAAAACAAATGGGATTAAGACTATTATTAAGCCAAAGTTAGTAATCGAACTAAAAATTCCCATATAATTATAAGAAGAGATTTGCTGAGCCAGATCATTAGCATAAGAAAATATTCTTTGCCGTAATTTTAACTCTTCTAAAAATTCCTGATCAATATTAATATATTCTCTTAAACTTTCAATTATTCCCAGAATAAAATTATAAATATAGTCATAATTTCCACTCAAGGTCTGGCTCAATTCCTTACCCTGATTATAAATAATGCTGCCTCCAAAATAAAACACAATGGTTAGGATAGCAGTCACAACCAGAAACGAGATCACTATTGATAATGCTTTATTTTTAATCCATTTATGCAAAAATCTAACCAGAGGCCGCATTAGATAATATAAAAAAGTACTAAATAACAGCGGCAGCAGTATAAAACTGAGTACAGAAGTCAAAGGTGCTGTAAAATATGGTATCTGTCCTGCTAAAAATATAATAACAAGTAAGATGATTATTCCACGGCCAATTTTAAAATAACGTTCATCGAACATATAAATCTCTCCTAACACTATTTTTATTCTAAAGTAGCAAAAGATATAAGCAAATTAATGATTATCATGGTTGTCATTTTCGGATACAACTTTAATTGCTCTGGTGACTACTGAAAGCAGATCAACAGAATGCTGCTGTTCAAGTTCCTCAGTTTTTGAATAAACTTCTCCCTTAGATGTAGCTACATATTTAGCTGGCAAACGGTTTAAAGCATAGCTTGCCATATCCAGCAGACAGTCTTCATCTTTACAAACATCTTCAAATTCCTTTCTCTGCAGCATATCTCTTAGCATTTTTAAAACAACTTCCTCAGTTACATTATTCAATCTGCCTTTTAAATGTTTTAGCTTTTCATCTTTTAACATAATATTTACCCCCAATTATTCTTTAATTAAAAAAATAGAATCAAATCCTAAAGCAAATGTAGGTTCTAATATCTATTTTAAAATAATATATTAACTCTTAAGACTATATTTCGTTATAAATTGCAAAAACCCTGCTTCAGCTGACAGGGTTTTAAATAATAAATCACCTGCAGACTATATTGTCTGCATTTTGAAAGCAAATTTTATGTTAAACTAAATTTGTAATACAATTACCAGTTTATTTATTTCAATCTTATGAATAAATTTTCTTAAAAATTAAGCAGGCAGTTAAACTGCCGGCCTAATCTTTAATTTAATTATAACTATCCTAAAATAGATAACAGTACTCCCGCTGCAACTGCCGAACCAATTACTCCTGCAACATTTGGTCCCATAGCATGCATTAATAAGAAATTACCTGGATTTGCCTCATTACCAAGTTTTTGAGAACATCTAGCTGCCTCAGGCACTGCTGAAACTCCAGCCGCACCAATTATTGGATTGATTTTACCATCTGTCAGGTAATACATTAACTTACCCATCATTAAACCGGAAAAAGTACTCAAAGCAAAAGCAGATAAGCCGAGTCCAATTATAGAAATAAACTGAAGAGTAAAGAATTGTTCAGCATTTAGACTGGCACCAACACTCAACATTAAGAGAATTGTAACAATATTTATCATTGCAGTGCTGGCAGTATCTGATAGTCTTTTAGTAACTCCACTTTCTTTTAATATATTTCCCAACATCAGCATTCCTACCAGCGATAAAGCCTGGGGTACAATTAAGCCCACAATTAATGAGACTAAAATTGGAAAAATTAATTTTTCAATCTTTTTAACTCTACGCATCTGATCCATCTCTACTGCTCTTTCCTCTTTAGTAGTAAAAAACTTAATAATTACCGGCTGAATTAATGGTACCAGAGCAATATATATGTAAGCTGCAATTGCTATCGGCCCCAACAAATGTGGTGATAATAATGAAGTTAAATAAATAGATGTTGGGCCATCCGCACCACCAATAATCGCAATTGAGCCGGCTTCTGC
Organism: Halanaerobium sp.; assembly: GCA_003070825.1. Lineage (GTDB taxonomy): Bacteria > Bacillota > Halanaerobiia > Halanaerobiales > Halanaerobiaceae > Halanaerobium. The sequence goes on from QBLP01000049.1 coordinate 9,876, forward strand.
TGGACTAAATCCTAATAATCTAGAACCCAAAAAAGTAGTAAATATCCCCAGCTGAGCAGCTGCTCCCAGCAGCATAGTTTTTGGCTGAGCAATTAGAGGACCAAAATCGGTCATTGCCCCAATTCCTAAAAATATTAAGGGGGGATAAATTCCCAGTCTAACTCCTTCATAAAGATAATGCAGTAAGCCGCCAACAGTTTCAGCTGTTGGACCTGACATTAATCCTGTTCCCGGTATATTTGATAGGAAAATCCCAAAACTAATTGGTAATAATAAAAGGGGTTCATATTCTTTAAATATCGCAAGATACATTAAGATTGCTGAAATGATTATCATTCCAACATGACCCCAGCTAAATTGAGCAAAACCACTTGCCTGTAAAAATAATATTATTTTATCTGTCACAAATAGTACACCGTCCTTTTACTGTTAATTTATAATAAATAAATTATCTCCTGAATTAACTTCTTTACCTTCTTTGACACATACCTCTTTAATTACACCAGCTTTTGGTGCTGTAATATCATTTTCCATTTTCATTGCCTCTAATACTGCCAGATGCTGGCCTTCCTGAACTTCATCTCCTTCGGCAGCAGCAAGCATTAAAATCTGACCCGGCATCGGTGCTTTAATTTCTACTCCATCTTCTGAATCTCCGGAAGTAGTTACCGATTTTTCTGTACTCTTAATTTCAGCAGCTCTCTTTTTTGCCCCTGACTTTTTTTCTGTTTGCTTATTAGTGTTTTTAGAAATTGTAGAAAATTTACTTTTACTCTGCCCGGAACTCTTATTAATTGACTTAATCTCATTATTAGCTTCATCAACCCGCTCAACTTCAACCTCATATATTTCATCATCAATTTTAATT
>QBLP01000336.1 GCA_003070825.1 Halanaerobium sp.
TCCCTCACCTAATTAAAATCAAATTAAACTAATCTTTTTTTAAAATCAGATCTGAAAGCTCAGTAATATCTCCTGCTCCAACACAAAGAATAATATCTCCTGCTTCAGATTCAGCTAATAATTTATCTGCTATTTCATCAAAATCAGCAAGGTGCTGACATTCAACATTAGAGTTTTCAGTAATAGAGGCTGCAAAGTCAGTTAGAGATATTTGATGATTATTTTTTTCAGATGCAGAAAAAATGTCTGTTAAATATACCTGGTCAGCATCACTAAAAGAAGCAGAAAATTCATCCATGAATTTCCAGGTTCTGCTGTACCTGTGAGGCTGAAAAACCACTCTAATTTTTTTATAATCCATATTTTTTACTGTTTTTAAAAGTTCTTTAATTTCAGTAGGATGATGAGCATAATCATCTACCAGATCAACCTGAGAATTCTTAATTCTTCCCTTTAATTCAAATCTGCGGCCTACACCACTAAAATCTTTTAGAGCGGATTTGATTGCTTCAATTTCTATATTCAAGCTGTAGGCAGCTGCAGCTGCTCCAAGTGCATTATAGAGATTATATTCGCCCGGAACTGAAAGTTCCATTTGAGCCAGTAAATTATTTTGATGATAAAAAGCAAAACTACTTTTAAATTTATCATACTCAATATCTCTGGCAGTAAATTCTCCTTTTTGCAGAGAAAAACTGAGACTTTTTTTGCGATTTTCAAAGAGAGAATTCAAATTTTTGTCGTCTCTATTATATAATAGAATTGACTGCTTGTCATTCTTATCAGCAAATCTTTTAAAAATATTCATAAATTGATCCAGATCCTGATAAAAATCAGGGTGATCAAGTTCCAAATTATTTAATAAAAGTAAATAGGGATCAAAATAAAGAAAAGAGCCATCACTTTCATCGGCTTCAGTGATAAAATAATCTCCTTTACCGTCAGCAATATTACCGTTAAGTTCCTTAAGAAAACCTCCCACCATCACTGCAGGATCCATTTTTGCTCTCTTAAAAATTGCAGCCAGCATAGCAGTGACTGTAGTTTTTCCATGAGTACCAGCAACAGCAATAGTTTTTTTATCTTTCATTAAGTAGGCAAGCATTTCTGCTCTTTTAACTATTTTGAGCCCCTTCATTTTTGCTGCTTTAATTTCGGGATTATTAGCAGGAATTGCACTCGTTTTTACTATTAGGTCTGCTCCTTCAATATTAGATGCAGCATGACCTATAAAAAGATCAACATCATATTTCTCCAATAGTTCAAGATATTTGCTCTCTTTTAAATCTGATCCACTTACTTTATATCCTCTCTCTGCAAGGATCTCTGCAATACCACTCATCGAAACTCCACCAATACCAATTAAATGAACATGTGAATTTTTATTTAACAAAATAATCACCCTAAATCATGTTTTATAAGCCAAATTACTTTACTCTCTACTTAGCTCTTCAATTACTTCAATCAATTTCCTGAGAGAATCTTTTTGTGAAAACTCAGCAGCTGCTTTTGACATTGACTGCAGCAGATTGTCATTTTCAATAACTTCTTTGACTTTTTCTAATAACAGCTCTTCATTGAGTTCAGATTCTCTAATCATCACTGCTGCTCCAACCTTCTCCAGCGCCTGTGCATTAATCAGTTGATGATTTTCCGCAGCTTTCGCAAAGGGGATTAGAATTGATGCTTTGGCAGAACTTGTGATTTCAGCCAGACCTGTTGCCCCTGCTCTAGAAATAATTAAGTCTGCAGTCTTAAGTGCATATTCCATTTCATCCAAATAATCAATAATCCTGAGTAGAGAATTATCTGGAGTAATATTAATTTTTCTAAGCTGATTGATAAGCAGATTGTAATTTTTTTTGCCAGTTAAATGAACTATCTGGA